>JBMSPY010000124.1:0-6580 GCA_049423005.1 Cyclobacteriaceae bacterium | reverse complement strand
TTTGGAACTGCTGAACGAAAATTATTTGAAGAGGTTATTGTACGATCTCAAAAATGGGCTTCAGCCGATAACCTGATGTTTGTGGTGGGTGCTACACGTGCCGACCGCATTCGGGAAATTCGACAGCTGGCTCCTGAACATTTTTTTCTTGTTCCTGGTGTTGGTGCGCAGGGTGGCAGTCTGGAGGAAGTTTCCAGACAGGGCATGAATAAAGATTGTGGCTTGCTCGTTAATTCTTCCCGCTCTATTATTTATGCATCAGGTGGTAAGGATTTTGCGGAGGCCGCGCGTCGAGGCTCAGAAGTTGCAGCGGGAAATGGATCAGTATCTTTCTTTGCTCTGAATACCTGGAAAATGACGGGCTAGGTCAGTCATTTCACCTTACCCAAAACTGAATTGATCCTGCATTTTGCGAACCGGTCAAATTGAATTGGCCATTCGCATGAATGAATCTTTCTTACATTACCTCTGGCAGCATCAATATTTCGATCACCAGAATTTACGTACTACCGACGGGCGTAATCTGGTGGTGGTATTTCCTGGTTTCTACAATACCAACTCAGGACCGGATTTTTTTCAGTGCCGGATTCAGATTGATGAAATGGAATGGTTTGGAGCAGTGGAGATTCATTTAAAGTCTTCTCATTTCCTACTTCACGGTCACCACCAAGACCCTGCTTATCACGTGGTAGTATTACATGTGGTTTGGGAATACGATAAGGATATTACGCTTGCTGATGGTTATGATCTTCCGGTATTGGAACTCAGGCCACGGGTACCTGTTGAGCGAATTCAAAAGTATGATCAATTGATCTACCGCGAGGATCCCATTCTATGTGCAAGTGCTCTTTCATCGGTTTCCCCTGCCACCCTATGGTCTATGATTGGACAGGCTGCTGCACGACGGATGGAGCAAAAAACAACAGAGCTCAATGCCCTTTTGTTGGAAAATCATTTTAATTGGGAAGAGGTCGCTTATCGTCTTTTGGTGAAAGCTTTTGGATTGAAAGTGAATGGCCAAGCCTTTCTACGCCTTTCCACTTTGCTGCCGCTTCGAAAAATAATGCGTTTACGGGGAGATCGCTTTCGCATGGAGTCAGCACTTTTTGGTGTTGCTGGAATTTTGGCGGGGGATGGGTTAGATGCCTATCATAAAGAGCTGCAACGGGAATTTGAGCATCTGCGGAAAGTCCTACGGATTTCTTTCGTCATGTCTGGGTCGGAGTGGAAGTTTATGCGTATGCGCCCCAGAAATTTTCCAACAATACGTCTGGCTCAACTTGCAGCTTTTTTAGATCAGGCTGGTGATATGCAGCGTGCACCTTCTGATCAGGAGTTGTTGGTCAGGCTGCAGTCCATTGCATCTGTAGAGCCATCGGATTACTGGAAGTCGCATTATCGTTTTGGTGTTCCTGCTAAAAATCCTTTTGTGGCCAAGCTTGGAAAAAAATTCATGCAGCATTGTCTGATTAATATCTGGGCACCTCTGTGTTTGGCTCGTTCAGGTTACCATTCCGAGCCTGGATTGAAAGAGTGGGTGGTAAGTGTATTGCAACAGGTTCCGCCAGAAAATAACCGTATTGTGCGCGATTGGCAGCGGTGTGGTCTTTCCCCGGCAAATGCCTTTGAATCGCAGGGTTTGCTACACCAGTATGAGTATCAGTGTGCCCGTAAAAAATGTCTGGAATGTGAGGTAGGGTTGTCGCTCCTGGGCCGTCCAACCAATGTCGGATTTTGAGCTTCGCTGATTAGCTTTCAATTTGGTAATTTCGCGTGCCTATGAAAAAGAATCTGATTTTTGTTGGTCTGATGATCATTGCACTGGCCCTGGTTGGTAATCTGATCTGGGGTGAAAAGTACAAGTGTGCCCATTGTGAGAAGCGATTCAGCTCTCTTCCGTATCAGGAATTGATGTACATCATGAAACAACCGATATCGCATGATCACGTTTCAGATGAAGTGCCCACCTTTTGTTCTTGTGCCTGCGGCCTGGAAGCTAAAAAGAAGCTTGGTTACGATTATGTGTGTCATTGATTCGGACACATAAACTTTTTTACCTATGGAAAATCCGGTATTAATATTAGGGGCAGGTCCTTTGGCGCAGTCTGCGCGGGACATCTTTGAAGGCAACGGAAATGTCGTCTACGGCTTTTTGGATGACGATAAAAAATTGCACCAAACCTCCATCGATGACCTGTCGGTACTTGGTAGTACCGACGATGATGGATTTTTAAAGCTAATTGGGAAAAAATGCGAGGCCTTTATTGCTGTTGATGAGATTCGTTTGAAAAAGGGTCTTGTGAAAATGCTTCAGGAAGTTCGCAAGGTTCAAGCGGTTAACGCGATCCATGCTAAGGCAACCCTTTCTCCTCGATTTACGCTGGGCCATGGTAATCTGATTGAGGCTTCCGTAGTAATTGGACCTCAGGTAGTCATGGGAGGTTACGCCATAATTCAGGCCGGAGCGGTAATTGGTACAGGTGTTCGTATTGGTGATTTTGTCAATATTGGTTCCGGGGCGACTGTAAATTCTGGTGTACAGATTGAGGATGAGGCCTTCATCGGTTCCGGTGCGGTACTGGTTGCTGGAGTAAAAATTGGTAAGGGTGCACGCATTGGCGCTGGGTCGGTGGTAATTGGTGATGTAAAGGCCGGCGCGACTGTTTTTGGAAATCCTGCTAAAGAGGTAAGCTGATCGCCTCAACTATGAAATTTTCTGCGACGGATCTTATACTTAATGCCGATGGAAGTGTTTTTCATTTGCATTTAACCCCTGATATGGTATCTGACAAGATCATTATGGTTGGTGATCCGGATCGGGTAAAGCGAGTGAGTCGTTACTTTGATAAGATTGAGGTAAAGCGTTCTCACCGAGAGTTTGTCACCCATACTGGAACCTTTCAAGGTAAACGCATTACGGTGATCAGTACAGGAATTGGGACGGATAATGTGGAAATTGTTTTTTCGGAGCTTGATGCCTTATTCAATACCGATTTGAAAAGAAGGGAAGTAAAAAAGAAAAAGCGTAGTGCATCTTTTGTTCGCGTGGGCACTTCCGGATCCCTGCGTAAGGAAATCGAAATAGGCACACACCTCTACTCGGCTTCAGCCATTGGTTTGGATGAGTTGATTGCTTTTTACGCGTTCAAGTCATCCATTCGCGATCTTCAGTTATGCTCAGCCCTTCAGGCACACACAGGGTTGCCGGCGCGGCCTTATCTCTCCCGAGGATCTTCAAAACTAATTCGCCAGATGACTGATGGGATGACAGCGGGTAACACAGTCACTTGCCCGGGTTTCTATGCCCCGCAGGGTCGTAAGCTTCGGATACCGACGCGGTTTCCGAGGTTGCTCCATGACCTGTCCGGTTTCGATTATGATGGTTATCAGCTGACCAACTTTGAGATGGAAACATCTGGCCTATATGCGTTGGCGGAATTGTATGGCCACGAGGCGCTTAGCCTGAATGCCATCATTGCGGGTCGTGCTGTGGGTAAATTTGCCGCTCATCCGGAAAAGATCATAGATGCGCTTATATTGAAGGGTCTTGAGCGGATTTAAGGTTCTTCGGACCTATTTTTGCGTCCGATGAGAGAACCTGAGATCTACACCTTAACCAACGGTATTCGTATTGCCCACCTTCGGACCAACTCTAAGATTGTGCACTGCGGCATTATGTTTGATATCGGCAGCCGCGACGAAGACAAGGTCAATCAGGGAATTGCTCATTTCTGGGAGCACATGGCCTTTAAGGGAACCAAAAATCGTTCTGCATTTCAGATTCTAAACCGACTAGAGACGGTTGGTGGTGAACTCAACGCTTTTACCGATAAAGAAAAAATTATGTTTTATGCATCCGTGCGTACGGAGCATTTTGAACGTGCAGCAGAATTATTGACCGATATTGCCTTTCATTCGACTTTTCCGGAGAACCAGATTGTGCGTGAGCGAAAAGTGATTCTGGAGGAAATCGCCATGTATTACGACGATCCGGATGGCGCCTTACAGGATGAGTTTGATCATTTGCTTTTCGGGTACCATCCGATGGGAATGAATATTCTCGGAACCGAAAAATCCATCTCATCTTTTACACGTAAAAACTTTTTGACTTTCATTCGTACGCACTTTGATACGCGTCGGGTTATTTTTTCGGTGGTAGGGGATTTGTCGCATGCTGAAGTCATGCGGATGGCTCAAAAATTTCTGGAGTCTGTTAAAAAACAGAAAGCAATCCTTAAGCGAAAGCCCTTAGGAAAGTACGTCGCACGTCAGATTGTTCTTAAGCGCCCGGTAAAACAAGCGCGTTGTGCCATTGGGCGACCAGTCTTTTCCATCAGGGATGAACGAAGGATACCGTTGTACTTTTTGAATAATATTCTTGGGGGTCCGGGGATGAACTCACGCCTTAATTTATCACTCCGTGAAAAGAGAGGCTATGTGTATAGTGTAGGCTCTCAATATGCTCCTTTTTCGGATACCGGAATTTTCGTCGTGTCATTTGGAACCGATCCGGCACAAATGAAAAAAGCTATTGAAATCGTTCATGAAGAAATGGACCATCTTGCACACACCGGCCTCTCGCCGCGACAATTGAAAATTGCACGGGAACAATTTCTGGGTCAGATGGCTATGGCCGAAGAGAATTATATTGGCTTTATGATGATGATGGCGCGAAATCTGCTGGATATAAATGCCTTTACTTCCTTCGATGAGATATCCGATGCCATCAAGGCTGTCACTGTATCTGATCTCAAGTAAATTGCCGGTGAAGTTTTCAACAAGCGGAAATTGAGCACATTAATCATGGAGCCCGCGGCAGTCTGATATGCTTGAAGGTTTTTCAAATCCACTCAATGACTATCTGGAGGCGACGGCTAGCCCCGAGCCGGATTACCTTCGTCAGATTCGTGCGGAAACTACCGAACAGGTTCATAGCCCGCATATGCTGTCGGGACATCATCAAGGTCGGTTACTGGCACTTATTAGCAAACTATTGCGACCCAAAACCATTCTGGAGATTGGAACCTACACGGGATATAGTGCCCTTTGTCTGGCTGAGGGACTAGTTGAGGAGGGGCAATTAGTCACAATTGAAAAAGATTCAAACTTATCGGAGCGCATCCTAAGAAACATTAATCTTTCTCCTTTTGCTTCCCGGATAAAACTTCTAAATGGAGATGCTCATCAAGTGTTGGCGGGCTTGGATCTTCAACCGGATTTGGTGTTCATCGATGCCGATAAGCGAGGTTACAGCAGATATTTTGAAGCGCTGGTTCCCAGAATGCCTTCAGGGGGAGTTTTGCTTGCCGATAATGTTTTGTGGTCTGGTATGGTGCTTGATCCGGGCGAAGATAAAAAGGCTCTGGCACTCCATCATTTCAACGAGCAGGTTGCTAAAGATGCCCGCGTAGAGGCGGTGATTTTGCCGATTCGAGATGGCCTGACGCTCATCCGAAAAAAGTAATTTTTCGATTCAACGAAGGCTGCTGAAATCCACTAACGGTGTTTCAGATTATCGATTTTAGACCTACATTAAGGCCTGTTTAATTCAACACATGGCTGAATTCCAAATAAAGAAAAATCCCAAGCAATACGATGTATGCATCGTAGGCTCCGGAGCCGGCGGGGGTATGGCGGCTTACATGCTGGCGCAAGCCGGAGTAAAGACTGTCCTGCTCGAGGCTGGTCCTATGTATGATCCAAAGAAGAACGTCACTCAGTTGAAGTGGTCTTACGATTCACCACGACGCGGTGCGAGTACGCCTCTTCGCAATTTTGGTGACTTTGATGCGGCCTACGGCGGATGGCAACTCGATGGAGAGCCGTATACCCACAAGGATGGAACCAAGTTCGATTGGTTTCGTTCACGCATGCTTGGTGGACGCACAAATCACTGGGGACGGATTTCGCTGCGTTTCGGTCCAAAGGATTTCAAACGAAAAAGTATTGATGGTTTGGGAGACGACTGGCCAATTGGTTATGAAGATGTTGCGCCATACTACGACCGCATTGACAAGCTGATCGGTGTTTTTGGTTCTAAGGAAAATCTACCCAATGATCCGGATAGTATTTTTCTTCCGCCTCCAAAACCTCGTCTTCATGAGTTGTTCATAAAGGATGCCGCTACTTCAGTTGGGGTTCCGGTTATTCCATCACGACTCTCCATTTTAACGAAAGCACTTCCGGGAAATAAGGACAGAGGTGCGTGTTTTTATTGTGCACAATGCAACAGAGGTTGTCAGGTTTACGGTGACTTCTCTTCTTCATCTGTTCTGATTAATCCTGCACTACAAACCGGGCATGTAGATGTCATTGCCAATGCCATGGCGCGCGAGGTCCTCACCAACGATGAGGGCACGGCTACCGGCGTTTCGTATGTGGATAAAACGGATATGCAGGAGTATACCGTGAGTGCACGTATTGTGATTCTTGCAGCTAGTGCCTGCGAATCGGCCAGACTTTTGCTGAATTCTCGTTCGAAGCAACATCCCAATGGCTTGGCTAATTCGAGCAATGTTGTCGGCAAATACCTTCACGATAGTACAGGTGCGGCCATGGGCGGCATTCTTCCACAACTGAT
>JBMSPY010000123.1:0-6693 GCA_049423005.1 Cyclobacteriaceae bacterium | reverse complement strand
GGGTAAAAGTTTTTTCAAATCGCGGAACCAGCGGAATTGACGGTTGCACCTCTACCGCAGTCGGACATCAATTAAAAAAGAAAGATCCGCAGATCCTTATCACAGGCGATGTGGCCTTCTTTTATGATGGTAATGCTTTTTGGCATAACGAGAAACCAGTCGGTTTAAGAATTTGTCTAATCAACAATAAAGGAGGCCGGATCTTTCAAATTATTGATGGACCACGCGATCGAAAGGAAGCGGAACCTTATTTTGTTGGACCACAACCAAAAAATGCAGAAACATTTTGCGCTGAAAATAGCATTGCGTATCAACGTGTACTCCAGCAGCAAATCAATGAACCGAACCAATTGAGAATTCTTTTGAAGGATTTTTTCAAAGATTCCTCCCCTAAGATTAAACTCATTGAATTTTTCTGTGAATCCGGAAACGAACTCAGTCTACTACAAGAAATCAGAAAAAAATTAAAGGACACTTAACTATGACCATGACATACGATTGGAAGCCCATTAAAGAATACCGGGAAATTTTGTTTGAAAAATTCGATGGTATTGGAAGAATCAGCATTAACCGACCTCAAGTACACAATGCTTTCACGCCACTTACTGTGAGTGAAATGATTGATGCCATGAACATTTGCCGAGAAGACACATCCATCAATGTGGTTGTACTAACCGGAGTTGGTGGTAAAGCTTTTTGTTCCGGTGGTGATCAATCGGTACGCGGCCATGGAGGCTATGTGGGAAACGACACCGTTCCTAGACTCAACGTTTTGGATTTGCAAAAACAAATTCGGTCACTTCCTAAAGCCGTCATTGCCGCAGTAGCAGGTTGGGCCATCGGTGGCGGACACGTTCTACATGTCATCTGCGATTTAACCATTGCGGCAGAGAACGCCCGATTTGGACAAACAGGACCCAAAGTAGGGAGTTTTGATGGTGGATTTGGAGCCTCCTATCTGGCACGAATTGTTGGACAAAAAAAGGCCAGGGAAATCTGGTACCTCTGTGATCAATACGATGCCCAGGATGCCCTTCAAATGGGGCTCGTTAATAAAGTAGTTCCGCTGGAAAAATTAGAGGAGACATACATCGAGTGGTCTCGAAAAATAATGCAGAAGAGCCCTTTAGCTATTCGTATGCTGAAGAGTTCCTTTAATGCAGAACTCGACGGACAAGCCGGAATTCAGGAATTGGCAGGCAACGCCACATTGTTGTATTACCTCAGCGAGGAAGCCAAAGAGGGTAAGAATGCATTTCTTGAAAAACGTCAGCCCGATTTTTCGAAATTTCCTAAGTTTCCTTAATCGCTAAATTTTAAATGATTACGTCAGAATCGGTGTTACTATTTCCCACCGCCGGTCTGACCATTTCAGCGGTAGATTTAGTTCATCAAACAAC
Source organism: Cyclobacteriaceae bacterium (assembly GCA_049423005.1). Lineage (GTDB taxonomy): Bacteria > Bacteroidota > Bacteroidia > Cytophagales > Cyclobacteriaceae > ELB16-189. Next base: position 5,293 of record JBMSPY010000123.1, on the reverse strand, counting down.
TTCTCACAAACAGGAGATTGTCCGGAAAGTTGCAGAGGTGTGCTCGTGGTGGTTTAACGGTACAGATCATCTTGAAATTACAACCTCTGGATCTACGGGGAAACCAAAAGTTCTATCCTTTAGCCGGGAGGCAATAAAAGGCAGTATTAAACGCACAACCTCGGCGCTTGATCTTAAAAAAGGTTCTACCGCTTTACTGGCATTGGATGTTTCATTTATTGGAGGAAAAATGATGATCCTCCGAGCTTTGGAGGAAGGCTTTAATCTTATTTGCGTACCACCATCCAGCAATCCTCTAAAATTTATAGCCCAACATCAGTCTATAAATTTTGCAGCATTCGTTCCGCTACAGGTAGAAGCCATTTTAAATGATGCAGAGACAAAAGAGCAATTCAAGCACATTTCTACGGTAATTATTGGCGGAGCCACTGTCAATCTCGCCTTACGAAAAAAACTTGAATCAATCTCAACCAAAACTTACTTAACCTTTGGAATGACAGAAACCTTATCACACATAGCCTTGATGAGGATTTCTCCGGAAAACAATTCCTATACTGTGCTGCCAGATATTAAAGTTGAACAAGACACAAGAGGTTGTTTAGTTATCGAAATACCCCATATAGGTTCAACACAAATTATCACCAATGATCTTATCGAAAAAATTGATGACCAGCATTTTCGATGGCTAGGCCGAATGGATTACGTCATTAATTCAGGCGGCATTAAATTTAATCCTGAAGTACTGGAATCCAAAGCAGAGAATGATATACGCGCACATCTCAGAAATGGATCCTTTATATTTACATCGCTACCCGATGAGCGTTTGAGCAACAAGATCGTACTTTTGATTTTTGATTGCCCACAACCAACCATCCAGGATTGCCTAATGATTACTGAGGTATTGGAGAACTGTTTAGATCCTTACGAGAGACCGAAGGAAATTCGGTGGAGTCAATTGCAGGAAAAAAATCCAGGGGGAAAATTGGATAGGAAACTGACACTTGCAGCATCTATTAAGCTATGGCCATAGCCTGCCGGATTGCTCCGACAGGCTGCTATGGCTTTGCCCGCTAAGACAAAATATTATTCAGGGAAGTTGAGGCTGATGTACGCTTTTGCGGACCAAATCTCAATCACATCTGTTGCATCGATCTGATAGGGTGCATATTGCCGATTATCGGAAACCAGAAATAGCTTTCCATTCTCATCGGTATAATTGAATACACGTTTATAAACAACTCCTTCTGATCTGGTTACCAGGACGTAGGTTTTTCCATTACGGATTCCGGAGACATGATCAATAAATTCACCAACGACAATGGTTCCTGACTCCAGCGGCAACATACTATCTCCACTGATTTCGAAGGCACGGTATGTCCCATGATTAAGCATAGGCAAAGAGAATCGTGGTAACTCATGAACAAATTCAGGGTCTGCATATCCGTTCAAGTAACCTGCGGCAGCTTTGACTGGGACAAGTTCAATATTGTTTTTATTCTCATGTGGAGAAATATCGACGTGACGAGCACTAGACTTTGTTAAAGTTGATATATTCTTAACCAGAACATTTTTCTTAATTTTTTTAAAACCAGCCTTAGCTTCAGGTGCATGAAGAAGTTCTTCAACAGAGATCCCTCCAAGATCTGCCATTTTACATAATAATTCCAATCGAGGTTCTGCCCTTCCCTCCTCATAGGCTCCAACTAAAGAACGCTTGATTTTGAGTTGTGAGGCGAATTCCTCCTGAGTTAAATCAAGGGATTTGCGTAATGCACGAATGTTTTCATTAAGATGATTTTTCATAAACCATAAATTAAATTCAAAAGAAATCGTTCATCTATGTATAGTTAAGACATTATGCCGCCATAGCCTGAGCATGCTCACGGAAAATCATAATGCGACCAGATTGTAAATTCACCGAACCCATTGAGTAAAGATTCAACTGCAGGTAACGGTCAGGGTTTTGCATGGCCTCCAGATGTCGAACAATTTTATCTGCAATTGCTTCAGCTGATACCAGAGGCTCTGTTAACATATAGCCGTAGTATCCTCCATGACTAAATCTAACCTGAATATTACCGGAGGGTAGTTTTTTTGCTGTGATTTCCATCTGACTAAAATATTTAGTCAAAGAAAGGAGATTGAATTATAAAAAACTAATTTTTTTAGTATTTATTTTAAAAACCCCATTTCTGAGATTTTTTGAGGCTTAAATGACCCCCTTCAACACTTAATGGATGTTCAAAAAGATCCTCAAAAATCTGCCCTGTACCCAATCCCTGAGGTAATTCTGGATTAAAAAGTGAGGTAAACTGAGCAATGGCATTTAATCCTAATGGCGTCTCCAGGGCAGAAGTTATCCACCATCCGATTCCATGATTTTGAGCCGTGGATATCCATTCGCGGGTTTCTACAAAACCACCAATCAACCCAGGCTTTAGAACCAAATAAGAAGGTCGAATGGTCGCTAAGAGAGCTTCCTTTTCAGGCAGAGAAAATCTACCAATCAATTGCTCATCCAAAGCAATGGGTATTGGTGCATTTCGAAGGATTTCCGGATAGCGAATTTGATCAGAGGGCGATAATGGTTGCTCAATCGAATGAATTTGAAAAATGGAAAGCCTTTCAAGCTTTTTCCTTGCATCTGCAACTGAAAAAGCACCATTGGCATCCAGACGTAGGGTTAGATCTTGAGGGCTGTATTCCAAACGAATAGCTTCCAAAACCCGACATTCCTCTTCAAAGTCCAAACCGCCAACCTTAATTTTAATACAATGAAAGCCCTGCTTAATTTTTTCTCCAGCTTTTTTCAGCATGGTTTCAGCATCAGCCATCCATACCAATCCATTTATAGACAATGGCTGACCGTGAAAAAATGGGGAATCAAAGTATTTCTTTTGACCGTTATAATAGAGATCAAGTAAGGCCATCACTATCCCAAACCGTAAAGCAGATGAATAGGCCAAAAGACCAAATGCTTCTTCTATGGTATTGGGATCCGAAGAAAGTGATGCCGTACTACTTTCAATCTGAACCTTAAGCTTGTTTAGTTCAACTTCAACCTGTTCCTGACTCTCTGAACTTAAACCAAATAATGGAGCTACCTCCCCTAATCCAAAAACCTCGGGTTTTTTTTCAGATTTAACTAATAGAAACCAACACGTCCGGTCAGGCATAACACCTCGGGATGTCCTGGCCTCAAATTGAAATTTGAAAACCCTTTTTTCGATATCAACTGTGTACACAAGGCAAATATCACCAGGAAGAAGGAATCTTTTAGGGTAAATCAGAATTAAGAATCGGGCTCATATCTTTGCAGTCATGTTAAAAACCAGCGATTTTGATTACCACTTACCTGATGAACGAATTGCCCCAAAGCCTGTTGGTGTTCGCAGCACTTCAAAGCTCCTGGTTTATGAAAAAGGAGAAATCAGCCATACCTCCTTCGATCAAATAGGCAACTTTCTGCCAAAGAACTCCCTATTGGTTTTGAATAACTCCAAGGTCATTCCTGCCAGAATATTTTTTAAAAATTCAACAGGCGCATCAATTGAGCTTTTTCTCCTTGAGCCCTACGGTTGCGACCACGCTCAAGCCCTAAGCAGTACAGAACCTACCATATGGAAATGCTTAATTGGTAACAGAAAGCGATGGAAATCAACCGATACGTTGCGCAATCAAAAAGAATCGGCTTCCATAGCAGCCAATTGGTTTGATGAAAAAAATGATTTAGTAATTTTTAAGTGGTCTCAATTTAAAGCGTTCGCCGAAATCCTGGAAGACTTCGGATCCATCCCATTGCCACCCTATTTGCATCGGGATTCAACCGAAGAAGACAAAATTCGTTATCAAACCGTTTATGCAAAACTTCCTGGGGCGGTAGCTGCGCCAACAGCAGGACTTCATTTCAGTGAACGATTGCTACAGGATTTAGAATCGGATGGGCACCAAACATCTTACCTTACGCTCCATGTTAGTGCCGGAACCTTTCTTCCGGTAAAAACGGAAGATGCACTTCAACACCATATGCATGAGGAGAAGGTAATCTATGAGCGTACTTTTTTGGAATCTTTGGTCACTCGTGATCGAAAGTTCGTAGCGGTGGGAACTACCTCCATGCGGGCCTTGGAAACATTGTACTGGGCCGGTGTTCGTATTTTGAATGGAGACCATCCTGAGCAAACACCAATTACCCAGGAATGGCCTTATGAGTATAAGGCTGATTACCCTTCACGTGAAAAAGTAATAAACACCATTCTGAATTGGCTGGATCAAACCGGTAAGCTGCAACTTCATTTATCAACTTCTATTTTCATTCGACCTGGGTATCGTTTTGGATTTTGTGATGGGTTGATCACTAATTTCCATCAACCCAAATCCACCTTATTGATGCTCATTGGTGCATTTATAGGAGAAGACTGGAAGAGTGTCTATAAAGAAGCCCTTGAAAAGGATTACCGGTTCCTGAGTTATGGTGATAGCTCCCTCCTGCTTCCAAAATAAGGCCATGGAAAAGCTCTTTGGGGCATAGTTTTCGTAGGATCTGTCGCTATTTATGCTCAAAAATATCCTATGAAGAATCTCGCGTATCTCGGTTTTACGTAATTTCAGCGCTTAAATTTTGACCTATCTAAACATCCAGAATGGAGATTTTTCTACAAGCAGATACCTGGCTAGCGTTATTAACGCTTATCTTTTTGGAAGTCGTTCTGGGTATTGATAACATCATTTTTATTTCGATTGTTTCCAATAAACTTCCGGAGGAACAACGAAAAAAGGCAAGAAATACAGGGTTGGCTTTTGCCATGGGCGTGCGCGTTATTTTATTACTTGGAATCACCTGGATAATTGGATTGAAATCTGAGTTGTTCAGACTTTTTGATCACGGATTCAGTGGAAGAGACCTGATTCTCATATTTGGTGGACTTTTTCTAATTGCCAAGAGTACCATGGAAATCAACCATGAAATGGAAGGAGAAGAAGATGAAGAAGAGGATTCATCCGGTAGTAGTTCAACGGTAAAAACTTTCCCAAGTTTATCAAGTACGATTTTTCAAATCATTTTATTGGATATCATTTTTTCATTTGATTCCATTCTAACTGCCGTTGGAATAGTTGATCAGGTCATCATTATGATCATTGCCGTAATTATTTCAATTGGCATTATGATGTTTTTCTCCGGTCGAATCAGCCAGTTCATTCAGGACCATCCCAGCATGGAAGTTTTGGCCTTAGGCTTTCTCATTCTGATCGGATTCACATTACTTTTGGAAGGATTGGGTGAAGAAATTCC
>JBMSPY010000122.1:0-6741 GCA_049423005.1 Cyclobacteriaceae bacterium | reverse complement strand
GGACAGATTCAGATGGGTGTCGAATCTCCAATAAGCCTCCGAAATGGGACTACATCGAAGATGGGCAACGACGCGCCCTCTACGATCTAACCGCAGATTTAATTCGAATGAAAAAGTGGTATACTGTTTTTCAGGACGGTCAATTCACCTTGGGATCGGACGGTCTGATCAAACATGCCGTCATTAAAAATAAAAATTTCACAGCAGCCCCTGCAGACTCTTCACAGATGAGCGCAGTCGTAGCAGCAAACTTTGATCTGGTAGAGCAAACCTTTGAAATTTCTATTCCACATACCGGAATGTGGTATAATTATTACACAGGGGAAAGTTTTGAAGTAACCGGATCCAAACGTGTTACTACCCTTAGCCCCGGGGGATATTTTTTGGCTACGAATGTTCCGTTATTTAAAGAGGTCGTCACCTCACTTAATGAAAATTCCAAAATCAACACCCTCTTTTACCCCAATCCCTCCAAAGGCTGGATTCGCTCTACAACTGCTTTTAGTCAATTGAATGCAGTTACTACAACGGGTACAGTTATATCACTTAAAAAGATTACCGAAAACACCTGGTCCACAGCTGATCTTTCGCCAGGAATTTATGTCATTCGCGGACTTTCTGAAACTGGTTGGATTATACGACGCGTGGCTGTACAAGCAGACTGAATTACAAACAATTCTAAAGTTTGATCTGAGCTCTTTTTAATAGCCTGGGTCCCTATACGGACCTTACGGGGTTTTAATCAACGGTACAACATAAAAGAGCACCCTTATGCAAACGATTGCAGTATCGTTTGCGGTAAAAAAGTTATTCTAGCAAAAGGAAATGTGGTTGTTATGTAGAAAATTAAGCAACGTTTTCACATAAAACCCTAAACGCTAATGAAAAGCATTTTTACCCTAAACAGGTGCCTTTCGGTAGTGCTTCTTTTCATTTTGGCCAGTCCATTTCAACTTTTGGCTCAAGAGAAAAGAATTACCGGCAGAATCACCTCAGCAGAAGACAAAGCACCCCTTCCGGGTGTTTCAGTAGTTGAAAAAGGAACAACCAATGGAACGGCATCAGACGCTGACGGAAATTTCACTTTGAGTGTTTCCGAAAATGCCACTTTATTGCTTACCTCTATTGGTTACACTTCTCAAGAAATCAGTGTCTCGGGCAGATCGAGGATTGATGTAACAATGGAAGTTGAGGTTGCGGCCCTGAAAGAAATTGTAGTGACAGGGTACGGTAGCACCGAAAAAAAGGATTTGACCGGTTCGGTGGTAAGTGTTTCCAGTCGAAACTTTAATCGCGGAGTGATGACCTCACCTCAGGATTTGATTCTTGGAAGAATTGCGGGTGTTCAGGTTACACAAGGCAGCGGAGCTCCGGGAAGTGGTGCTCAAATCCGAATCCGGGGAGGTTCCTCTGTAAACGCGAGCAACGATCCACTGATCATCATTGATGGTTTTCCAATTGACAACAATGGCCCAGCAGGATTAGCCAACTCCTTATCGTCCATCAACCCAAATGATATTGAGTCTTTTACAGTATTGAAGGACGCTTCGGCAACAGCAATTTATGGATCGCGTGCCTCCAATGGTGTAATCATCATCACTACCAAAAAAGGCCGTGACCAGAAGCCGGAATTCAGTTACAATGTTCAGGTTTCACAAAGTGAGCCAACCAAATTCATTGATGTATTGAGTGCTGATGAATTTAGGGAAAAAGTAACTGCGTTATCAGGTACACTTGGAATTGATGAGACAGCTTTGCAAAGGCTGGGTACTGGTAATACAGATTGGCAACGAGAGATATTCCGTTCTGCTATTTCACAGGATCATAATTTAAGTGCCTCTGGATCATTTAAGGGCATGCCTTTCCGCATCTCTTATGGCTATACCGATCAGCAGGGTATCTTAAAATCAACGGATATGCAGCGTCATTCCGTGAATGCCAATCTTTCCAAAAACTTATTAAAGGATCAACTCAAGCTGAATGCTTCTGTTAAATACATGACGGCCAAGAATAATTTTGGCGATCAAGGAGCAGTTGGTTCCGCAGTAGGATTTGACCCCACTCAGGAAATACGAAACGGAAACACACGTTTCGGTGGATATTTTACATGGACAAGCCTTCCTAATGTATCGAATGCTTTAAACCCAAATGGAAATCCGAATACCCTAGCTCCAACCAACCCGTTTGCTTTAATTGATTTTACCAATAACCAATCTGAAGTCAATCGTTTCATCGGAAACGTTGAAGCGAATTATTATGTACCAGCCATTAAAGGTCTCCGTTTACACCTGGTCGCTGGTCTCGATAAATCCGAGAGCACTGGATTTAATAATGCGAGCACCTTGATGCCTTACACCAACAGCCAGGGAAGATTATTGGACTACACTGGCTCTAACGAATCTCGGCTTTTGGATTTCTACGCTGCGTACAATAAAAGTTTTGGAAATCACAAGTTGGATTTAACAGCTGGATACTCTTACCAAAATTTCCAACGTAACAGTACGGTATTCTCCCGTAATGCTGATGAATCAGAATTTTTTACATACGACACCAATGATTCGGGTGAAAAGGTTCCCTTTGTAGCGATACCCAATCCAAACACACTGATTTCCTTTTTTGGTCGCGTCAACTATTCTGTAGACAGCCGCTACCTGATTACAGCTACGTTGCGCACAGACGGATCTTCTCGCTTCTCAGAGGAAAATCGCTGGGGCGTATTCCCTTCCATTGCGGGTGCCTGGAGAATTAATGAAGAAGCTTTCCTTAAAAACTCGTCGCTGGTATCTGACTTGAAGCTTCGAGTTGGATACGGAGTAACCGGGCAACAGGATATTGGAGGAACATATCCTTACCTTCCAACCTATGTGGAGAGTACCGGAACAGCTCAATATCAATTTGGAAACACGTTCTTTAGTACCCTACGTCCTTCCGCCTACGATGCCAACATCAAGTGGGAAGAGACAGCAACAACCAACATCGGCTTGGACTTTGGTTTTTTCAAAAACCGTATTACCGGTGCATTGGAGCTCTATACCCGGGAGACCAAAGATTTGATCAACTTTATCCCAATTCCCGCTGGCAGTAATTTCTCCAACTTCCTTACTACTAACGTTGGCAATTTGACCAACAAAGGCGTCGAGTTGACTTTGAACACTCAAGTGATCAAGTCAAATAGGTTGAATTGGAACGTTGGAATGAATATTTCTCATAACATCAATGAGATCACCCGGCTTACCAAAACAGATGATCCAAATTACCAGGGAATTAACGTAGGAGGAATTGCCGGTGGCGTGGGAAACACCATACAAATTCAAAAGGTTGGGTATCCGGCAAACTCTTTTTATGTATTCCGTCAAGTGTATGATGATGCCGGTAAGCCCATCGAAGGACTTTATGTAGACAAAACTGGTAATGGCGGTAACGTTACCGGTAACGAATTGAACAAATTTGTTTACCAGAGCCCTGCCCCTATCCTTCTGTTTGGCCTGAATACATCCTTATCTATTGGAAATTTTGATATGGCCGTTTCAGGTCGCTACAGCTATGGCAACTATGTGTATAATAATGGAGCTTCAGGAACACATCTCAATGCGATCTATGTAGCATCTGGATTCTTTAATAATCTTCGGAGCTCTATTAACGAAACCGATTTTATTAATCCACAATATTTCTCCAGCCATTATGTGGAAAATGCTTCTTTCTTCCGGTTGGATAATGTCAATTTCGGTTATAACTTTTTCAATAATGTAACTAAGTCAACTCGGGTTAAGATGAGAGCCGGAGTGACTTTACAGAACTATCTGGTAATTACCAATTATACCGGTTTGGATCCAGAGGTTGCGGGAGGCATTGACAATAACCTATACCCGCGTCCACGTGTTACTCTTCTCAATCTGAACATAACTTTTTAATGTAAAGGATTATGAAATTTATGACTTTCAACAGATCAGCATCTCTTTTTGCAGCGACGGTCCTTTTAATGACCTCCTGTTTGAACGACCTGGATCCTGAGTCGCTGGGCGACAAGGTTAAAACCCAGGCAGATGTGTACAAGACCAACGAGGACTACAAGCGTGGTCTGGCAAAGATTTATGCTACTTTCGCATTAAGCGGCCAGCAAGGTCCTTCCGGACAACCGGATATTGCCGGTATTGATGAAGGATTTGGAAACTACCTCAGACAATATTGGAACTGCCAGCAATTGACCACCGATGAAGCCGTGATCGGATGGAACGATGCCACGATCAAAGATTTTCATTGGCATACCTGGACGCCCACTGATGTATTCATTGCAGCCGTGTATTCGCGCATCATGTATACGATTACACTCAGTAACGAATTCATACGGGTAACCAATGGAATCAATGATGAGGAAATCAAGGCCTTTAACGCAGAGGCGCGGTTTATCCGTGCATTGGCCTACTACCATGCACTTGACCTTTTTGGAAATCCTCCGTTCGTAACCGAAGCTGATAAACCAGGTTCCTATTTTCCTAAGCAAATCGAAAGGGCAGATCTTTTTGATTACATCGAAGGAGAACTGACCGATATTGAGGAAGAGATGATCGCACCTCGTACAGAGTATGGCCGCGCAGATCAGGCAGCTTTGTGGATGTTGCAGGCAAAGCTTTACCTAAACGCCGAAGTATACATCAATGAGGCGAAATACACAGAAGCCATTACAGCACTGAAAAAAGTGATCGGCGCAGGCTACTCCCTCTCAAACAATTACCAGCACAATTTTGTTGCTGATAACCACACCAGTCCTGAGATGATCTTTGCCATCAACTACGACTATCTCAATACGCAAAGCTATGGTGGTATGGTTTACCTCATCCATGCACCTGTTGGTGGAGGTATGGATGCCCCCGGCATGTTTGGAATCGATGGTGGCTGGGGTGGTATCCGCACAACCAAAAATCTGGTTCGTCAATTTGATATTGATGTGACGGCCTTAAATGGAAATTTAGGTACACTTTCCAATTGGGGACTGGTTGGCAATGCCACTACCAATGGCTGGAATGGTCCTGATATGCGTATGTACAGCTCGGCAAACAATGTTTACACCTTATTTGCTAATCTTTCTGCAGGTGAAATGAAGTTCCGGTTCAATAACGATTGGGGACAGAATTTTGGTGATAACGGAGCAAATGGATCACTGGAAGATGGAGGAGCAAACATTGCTATTCCACAAAGTGGGACTTACCTGGTTACACTTAATCTAAACAACAACACGTATAGTGTGGTTCAAGCAGGTGACAAGCGTGCAATGTTTTATAGCGCTGGTCAATCCCTCGAGATTGAGGATATTGCAAAGTTCACGGATGGTTATGCTGTAACCAAGTTTCGTAATCGCAAACTTGACGGCAGTCCGATCAAAGCAGATCCGCAACCAACCTTCGTTAACACCGATTATCCAATGTTCCGGTTAGCTGATGCGTATTTGATGTATGCGGAGGCTGTCTTAAGAGGCGGACAAGGAGGAAGTACAGCCGATGCGCTTACGTATGTAAACGCAGTTCGTCAACGCGCCTACGGAAACAACAGCGGCAATATTTCACAGGTTCAACTCACGCTTGACTTTATTCTAAATGAGCGCTCACGTGAATTGTACTGGGAAGGTCACCGCCGCACTGATCTCATTCGTTTTGGAAAATTCACCGGTGGCACCTATTTGTGGCCATGGAAGGGAAAGGTAGCTGCAGGAACTTCAACACCTGATCACCTGCAGTTATTTCCAATTCCGGCTGCCGACCTCAGTGCGAATCCGACCCTAAAGCAAAACGTTGGTTATTAATCACAACCGAAATTTTAACATCATGAATACCATGAAAATTTTAAAAATGCTTTCTCTGGGACTGGTGCTGGTAATCACGAGTTCCTGTCAATTGGATCAATGGGAAAACATAACGCTCAACCCTGGTGCTTCCATCGCCTTGTCGGCCTCCGGAACTTCGGTGGTCCTGACTAAGGAAAAAGAAGGACAGGAGGCGTTTACCCTGACTTGGCCAAAGCCAGACTTTGGATTTGAGGCTGCGCCGAATTATACCATCTACATGGATAAAACAGGTGGAAGTTTTTCTGCGCCTGTTGCTATTAATGTGCAGGGAAGTAACTCCAAAACATTCAAAACAGAGGAACTGAACAAGCACCTGTTGAACCTAAAGTTCGTTCCTGGCCAATCAGGAACTCTGATTGTAAAAGTAGAAGCTCAGTTAGGCGCTAAAAAGCTGATCTCTGAAATTCAAAATATACAGGTTACTGCATACTCCGCATTCCTGGATCTCACGACTTCCTGGGGTGTGGTAGGTTCTGGATATAACAATTGGGGCCAGTTCCCGGATGCACCTTTCTACACATCGAAGACACCTAACGTTATCGTAGCGTATGTTACCCTGAAGGATGGAGAAATCAAATTCAGGGAAAACAACAAATGGGATAACAACGTGGGCGATAACGGAAAAGATGGAACCCTAGAAAAGAATGGCGATAATATTCCTGTAACCGCTGGTAACTACAAGATAACCTTCAATACTCTGAATAACACTTACACTATTGTGCCTTACTCCTGGGGAATTGTTGGTTCAGCCTACAACAACTGGGGCGAAACACCTGACTTCAACTTTGTGTATGATGATGCAAGTGATCAGTGGAGAGCCTTGGTTCAACTGAAGACAGGAGAATTTAAAATTCGCAAGAATAGTGACTGGAGTGTGAACTACGGTGATACCGGAAAAAATG
>JBMSPY010000121.1:0-6774 GCA_049423005.1 Cyclobacteriaceae bacterium | reverse complement strand
GGCCAGGGAACCAACAATACCGGCGCCCATCAGGCTCCAGGTTTTTTCCATGGTCACTTCACTGTCTTTATGAATACCAACCATTTTCCGTCCAAAAAGAATAATCGACCAGAATAGGAATAGGATGGTGAAGGCGCTGCTCAGTGCGCTAAGAATATTGATCCAATACGCCACTTGGGTTACGTCGCCTAAAGCGAAGAAGGAGAACAGCCTGCCGAGTAACAGGAAAAAAGGTGCTCCGGGAGGATGAGGCACCATCAATTTATAGGAGACGGCGATGAATTCGCCGCAATCCCAATAGCTTGCTGTTTCTTCTAAAGTAAGGATGTAGGTGACCAGAGAAATGGCAAATACGCTCCAACCGGTTAGGTTATTGATTTTGTTAAAATTCATGATCTGAAATTAAAATGCCCGAAGGCAGTATTTCCGTGTAAGGGGCGAAAATACAGATTTTCCTAGTGTTTAGGGGTTGGTTAGTCGTAGACGACTATGTAGAAACCAAGCCAGAGCAGGAAAATGGGTAGGTAGGTCATGAGCACTACTATTAAGGCCTCTTTGGTTCCTTTTTTGGAATAAAACCGGATGCCACTGATAACCAGGTACCCATAGAGTAATTCAAAGAGGTTGAGTGCTTTGAGTGGATAATGAAACCGGTCGGGCACTGTTTGGTAATCGAACAGGCCCATAAGAGAAAACGGATAGAAGGCGTTGATCTGGTAAAATGTTGGATCTGTTTCAAGAAAAAGAAAATAGAGGATCTTGAGAACTTCTCCGGCGAAGAAAACAAATTCAGCACTCATAACGATTGTCCAACATTGGCTGTAGGTAATCCGGTAGCCGAAAGAAAAGCAGCCAACCCAGACCACAAAGGCGAGCACCAGGAATTTCCAGGCATAGATCAGAGGAATGCTGAAGTATTGCAGGGTGCTCCGCAGCGTGAGAATGGATCCTTCTGGCGTACCTGCCAAAAATTCAAAGGCTGCAGTTTCATCTTCCAGAAAAGACTTTTTGATAAATAGTAATAACAGGGCAATTAGGCAGATCAGCAGAAAAACTGTCCTTTTTTTAAAATCAGAAAAAATAAGCTCCTGGTTTTCCACTGACATTTATCCGTAATAATCCGGCTTTTGGTTACGTTCTTTAATCTTTGAGGCCCAAAATGAGGAATTAACCTCTTAAAACCATAATTCCTGAATATTTTTGCCGCCCGAAATAGCATTGTGAAGAAGTTAATCCTCATCCTTTCCCTAGTTATGGCTGTTCCGGTCTTGGCACAAAGGGTGTCCAAGGTTCGTAAAGACACTACCATCATTCTGATCTCCAGCATCCCGATTCAGCTGGAAACTACGGAGGCTTTGGACCACATGTATAATTTTCGTTTTGAGCAGGCAGAAAAACAGTTTCGCTGGTTGAAACAAACGTATCCCTGGCATCCGTTACCTTATTTTTTAATGGGCTTGAGTACCTGGTGGAAAATCATGCCAGATGTTTCCAATTCGGCATATGATGAAACATTTCTGGCCTACATGGATTCTTCCATTACCATTGCTGAGCGACTCCATCGACGAGAGGAATACCGGATTGAGGCTGCATTTTTTCTTGCGGCGTCTTATGGATTTAAAGGGAGGCTTTACTCGGACGAGGACCGTAGCAACTGGGTAAAAGCAGCGGCGGCAGGAAAAATGGCTATGGATTATCTGGAGGAGTGTCGGGAGAAAGATAATCTTAGTCCAGAACTACAGTTTGGTGATGCACTCTACAATTATTTTTCTGTGTGGGTACCCGAAAATTATCCGGCACTTCGGCCAGTGCTTTGGTTTTTTCGGAAAGGAAATAAGGCTCTTGGACTGAAACAATTGCGTGAAGTATCTCATAATGCTTTTTACACGCGAATTGAGGCTATGGTATGGCTGATGCGGATCTTAAATGGCTATGAGAACGATCAGGCGGAAGCTTTCCGTGTTTCCGAGTACCTGCGGACTACCTTTCCGGGTAATCCTTACTTTCACCGATACTATGTTCGCATGTTGTATTCCCGTGGTATGTATCCGCAACTGGAAGTCGAAGCCAAATCGATTTTAGCTCTGATTGACCGCGGTCAGTTTGGATATGAAGCAACCAGTGGCCGATATGCTTCCTTTTTCCTAGGGCAAATTTATGAAGCACGTCGGCAATGGGAAGACGCACGGAATTATTATCAGCTATGTTTGAAGTTTTCAGAAAAGAATAAATCCTACAAATCCGGTTACTACCTCTATTCACTTATTGCCTTGGGTGAAATCAGTGAAAAGTTAGGTGACAAAGCTGCGGCACGGCGCTATTTTACGGAAGTTAAAAAACGTTCTGACCGTAAAAATGAGGCCTATAAGGATGCCAAGCGCAGGCTAAAAAAGCTTGAAAAAGGGGATCGTTAGGTCAAACTCCTTTTACCGTTATTATACTTCAAGTTAATTTTTTGAATTTTAGGTTACCTAACGACAGCGTAACGACTGTCAGAAAATGAAGCAAAGGCTCGACGATACCGATCGTAAAATCCTTGAACTCCTTCAGCAGGACTCCAATATTACCAATGCACAACTGGCCCACGCCATAGGCTTGTCGCCAGCTCCAACTTTAGAACGTGTCAAAAAACTGGAGCACTCTGGTGTGATAAAAGGTTATCATGCGCGTGTTGACGCTGCTGCCGTTGGTATTGGAGTGAGCACCTTTGTACTGGTCAATTTAAAAGGTCACAATAAGGAAAATATTACCAGGTTTACGAAAGCCATTGCAGAAATCCCTGAGGTTGTAGAATGCCATCACGTAACGGGTCAGGCGGATTTCATGTTACGGATTGTTTGTGCGGATATTCCTGCCTACCAAAGCCTGATGCTGGAGCGCGTGACCAATATTGATGTGGTCGATAATATGCAGTCGATGGTGATTCTGTCTACCTTTAAGGATAGTAATGTGATACCCGTAAAATCAGATAATGGCTCAGCAGGATAAATTATTGGTGTTGGAGGATGCTTCCATTCGCAGAAAGATTACCCGAATGGCTTATGAGATCATCGAAGATCACGTCGATTCAAAACATTTGATCGTAGCTGGTATCGATGGCCAGGGTTACGCACTGGCAAAGCTTCTTACTAAAGAACTAAAGAAGATCAGGTCTGTTGAAATCGAAATTATTAAGGTGACTATCGATAAACGTACTCCAGAAAAAAGTGAAGTCAAGCTGGATCTGGAACTTAAGTCACTAAAAAATAAACCAGTTGTATTGGTAGATGATGTGTTGAACACCGGTAAAATCATCACCTATGCCATGAAGCCTTTTCTGGACCTGGGCGTTGGAAAAATGGGTGTGGCTGTTTTGGTTAATCGAAGCCATTTGTTGTTTCCAGTTCGCCCAGACTACACAGGACTGGAGTTATCCACTACCCTGACGGATCACATCGAAGTGGTTATTGGTGCTAAATCTGCCGTTTATCTTCACTGATTTCCCGCATAGGGAATCCTTTGCAATTGACTGTCTGATCACCCGAAAGTGCGCCATTCTTTAATTAAATTGCGCGCCGAATTCAATCCATCTCACTATGAGCAATAAAATCAGTATTCAAAACGGAAAATTAAATGTGCCCGATAATCCGGTCATCCCCTTTATTGAGGGTGATGGTACAGGTGTAGATATTTGGCCGGCTTCTCAGCTGGTATTTGATGCCGCCATCCAGAAAGCATACGGCGGAAAGCGGAGTATCCAGTGGATGGAAGTTCTTGCAGGAGAAAAGGCCTTTAATCAAACCGGAAGCTGGATGCCAGAGGCCACCATGACGGCCTTCAAAGAATATCTTGTTGGCATCAAGGGACCCCTTTCAACTCCGGTAGGCGGAGGTATTCGTTCTTTGAATGTAGCACTTCGCCAGGATCTTGATCTGTATGCCTGCGTTCGGCCCGTGCGTTGGTTCAAAGGTGTGCCTTCCCCGGTAAAAGAACCTCATAAAACCGATATGTGCATCTTCCGCGAAAACACGGAAGATATTTATGCTGGAATTGAATTTGCAGCAGGGACCGATGAAGTGAAAAAATTCCTCACGTCATTCCAGGAATCAAATCCGAAGCTTTATAAAAAAATCCGATTCCCGGAAACATCCGGTATTGGAATCAAACCTGTTTCTAAAGAAGGAACAGAGCGACTCGTACGAGCAGCAATTGAGTATGCCATTCATCACAAAAAGCCAAATGTTACTTTAGTTCACAAGGGTAACATCATGAAGTTTACCGAAGGTGCTTTCCGTGACTGGGGCTACGCATTGGCCAAAAATGAATTTGGTGCTACTGATCTGGACGGTGGTCCTTGGCAGGTAATCAACCACAATGGACATAAGATTGTGATTAAAGACGCGATTGCCGATGCCTTTCTTCAGCAGATCTTATTGCGCCCTGATGAATATTCAGTAATTGCCACCCTCAACTTGAATGGCGACTATATTTCGGATGCACTTGCTGCAATTGTAGGTGGTATTGGAATTGCACCAGGCGGCAATATCAATTATGTTACTGGTCACGCCATTTTTGAAGCCACCCACGGAACTGCACCAAAGTATGCTGGTCAGGACAAAGTGAATCCAGGTAGTGTCATCCTATCTGGTGTTATGATGTTGGAGTACATGGGATGGCTAGAGGCTGCAGACCTAATTTATAAGGGACTTGAGGCAGCTATTTCTACCAAAAAAGTTACCTACGATTTCCACCGTTTGATGGAAGGTGCTACTTTGCTGAAGTGTTCCGAATTCGGAAAAGAAGTTGTCAACAATATGTAATTGGTTTATTTAGTGTTCTGATGCCTGCCATCGTTTTACCTTGGCAGGCATTTTTATTTAATTTCGTTTATGATCATGCGTGTATTGAATTATGCTTTAACGGCAAGTACGTTAGGCCTGCTTTTTTTGTCTTGTGAGTCAGCTCAAAAAGAAGAAGCCATCACGCCAATGTTGGAGTATTCAGTTAAGAGTTCTTTGCCTCATGATATCGATGCCTTCACACAAGGGTTGGTAATTCATAATGGTGAACTTTTTGAGAGTACAGGTCAGGAAGGATTTTCCTGGATTGGTGTTGTTGATATAGGTTCCGGTGTGGCCGAAAAAAAAGTTGAACTGGCTTCGAATTACTTTGGTGAAGGCATCACCATCCTCAATAACAAGATTTATCAGTTGACCTGGAAAAATCAAACAGGGTTTGTTTATGATCTAAAGACATTCCAGAAACTTGCTTCCTTTACCTACAGTGGAGAGGGCTGGGGTATTACGCATGATTCGACAAATTTGATCATGAGTAACGGCACCAATCGTCTGGTTTTTCTGGACACTGTTACCCTCAAACCTGTTAAAACGTTAGAGGTCTACGATGCCCGTGGCTCGGTGCCGTTGCTGAATGAGCTCGAGTATGCAGAAGGATTTATTTATGCCAATATCTGGCAGACCAATCGTATTGCCCGGATCGATCCCTCCACAGGAAAGGTCACGGCTTACCTTGACCTGACGTTACTTCGCGATCAGGCGGTTGGACGAAATCCGGCTGCTGATGTGCTTAACGGAATTGCATGGCATTCGGGTACGCAGTCCTTTTTACTTACCGGAAAGTATTGGCCCCTGATTTATGTCGTCAGGATTCGGGAGGCGGAAACTCCGTAATCGGCAGGTCAGCGGGCACGAGGTACAAACGACCGGTCCGCAACTCTACACATTCAAATCGTGTTCTTCTTTTTTTTCCCTTTCGGAAAACTCTGCTTTTTATTCGAAAGGTTTGGCCTTCGGCAATTTGCTGAAGGATTAAAGTTTCTGCCCACTGCTGATCGTATTTTCGGAATAAAGCTGTCAGTTTTTGATCGCTGAAGGAGGAGGCTTTAGGGTTTACCAGATGATGGGACAAGCGCGCCTGAAGGTCAGGTGGGAAAATATTCATCCCCATAATGGGTTCCATAAAGGTCTTGAATGCCAGTTTCCATTCCTTCCCGTGCGGGAGAGGCTTCCGGCCATAAACCATCCAGACCGCATGATGGCTGAATTCGTGGATGTAGGTTACCAGGAAAAGAAATGGACTTAGGTCCTGGTTCAGGGTTATTATGGGAGCACTACCCTGGCGCATGCAAAAATCACCAACGCGAGTTGTTCTGGATTTTTTCAACTGAAGAACGAAAGGGTATCGCTTCCAAAGATCGAGGCAATAGTCAACCGATATTTCGGGTAGGTGCTTTCGCAGTAGGCTTTCCGTGTGGGTTGGACTCATTCAAATTCCTCTGAGAAAGATAGGAGGAAGGATGAAATAAAAGGGCACAAAAAAAGGCTTTAGTCCACTAAAGCCTTTTGATGACCGGTCCTCATAAAGAGGTCCAGGTTCTTCTTACTGAGCAGCAGCAGAGTCTTTTGCTACAGAATCTTGAGCAGGAGCTTCAACAGCAGGAGTTTCAACTGCAGTTGAGTCAGCCGCCTCTTCCTGTTGCGCACCACCACCACATGCTACGAATGCGAATGCGAAACCGCAAACCATCAGTAATGCGAAAAGCTTTTTCATAGTTACAGGTTTTATTTAGTGCCGCAAATATAAGGTTAATGTCATTGCTTCCACAAAACACCCTAAAATTTTATTTTTCAGGCAGTTCCGTCTACTTTTTCCTGAAAAACACTCGTAAGGGTACCCCTTCAAAATCGAAGTTTTCCCGCAATTTATTCTCTAAAAAGCGGCTGTAACTTTCCGCTACATACTGTGGGAGGTTGCAGAAAAAGGCGATGGCCGGAG
>JBMSPY010000120.1:0-6783 GCA_049423005.1 Cyclobacteriaceae bacterium | reverse complement strand
ATGGTGGCGAGGCTTCCATTCTTTCTTCGGTGGGTAATGATGAATTGGGCCGTAAGGCTATTGAGGCCGCTGCCGGTCTGGGTGTTGATGCTTCATTAATGGCCACTCATCCGAAGCGTCCTACCGGAACGGTGGATGTTTTTTTAAAGGACGGTCAACCGGATTACACCATTCATGAAGGTGTGGCTTTTGATGAAATTCGCATGGAGGAAAGTGGAACAATTCCGGGCGGTATTTTTGATGTCTTTTATTTTGGATCCTTGGCGCAGCGGGAGCAGGTGAGTCGGGAAACATTGGATCGTATCCTTGGAAAATTTTCTTTTCGCGAGGTCTTTTACGACATCAACATTCGAAAGAGTTATTATTCCCCAACGATTATAAGGTCTTCGCTCGATCGGGCAACGATTTTCAAGATCAACGATCAGGAATCATTATTGGTCAGTCGGTTGTTTTATGGGTCTGAGCTACCCTTAGAGGATTTTGTACAGCGAATTGTTCAGGATTTTTCTGTTCCGGTGGTGATTGTGACGGCTGCTGAAAAGGGCTGTTATGTTTTTTCCGGTTCTGGATTTCACCATGTTCCTGCCGTGCCGGTTACGGTAGCTGATGCCGTTGGTGCGGGTGATGCGTTCAGTGCTGCGTTTATTACACAGTTGTTATCGGGAAGTGATGTGGTAACCGCGGCTCGTCGGGCAAATGCGGTAGGAGGGTATGTGGCGTCGAAGAGAGGGGCGGTTCCTGAGTATCCTGAGGGATTGGTCGGATAGTTTTCAATTTTCAAGTCTTAGTTTTCAGTTGGGTGCTGTAGGTATTTGGCGCAATGGGTTGGCTGTACCGCCTTAAAAGGCAGGTAAAAGCTTAGAAAGATTTTATTAAATTCAACGAAATATTTACAACCCCATGAAGAACAGCTCTACTACTCGTCGTGATTTTGTGAAGCAGTCGGCCCTGGCGGCCGGATCGCTACTGGCTGCGCCGGCCGTTGCACAGTCGTCCTTTTTCAACAACTCTTGGGACAATACCATTAAGGTTGCCCTGATTGGTTGTGGGGGAAGAGGGACTGGCGCTGCTATGCAGGCCTTGCTCACCAAACAAAATGTTCGTCTCGTTGCGATGGCAGATGCCTTTAAAGATAGACTCGATGAGTGCTACACGAACCTGATGCAGGACGATCTTTCGGATTGGTCCGGCGTTGCCGGTAATGTGAAAAGCAAAATGGGGGTGACCGAGGCGACTAAATTTGTCGGTTTTGATGCCTATAAAAAAGCCATTCCACTTGCAGATGTGGTGATCTTAACGACACCTCCCGGATTCCGACCCATTCATTTTGAAGAAGCGGTCAATCAGGGTAAGCATGTATTCATGGAAAAACCTGTGGCTACCGATCCGGCAGGAATTAAAAAAGTGTTGGATGCTGCTGAAATCGCTAAAAAGAAAAAACTTAATGTGGTTGTGGGACTTCAGCGTCATTACCAAAACTCTTACCGCGAGTTATTTAGCAGATATAAAGAAGGAGCCATTGGTGAATTTGTGTCTGCGCAAGCCTGGTGGAATAACGATGGTGTGTGGGTAAATCCACGGAAGCCTGGTCAGACCGAAATGGAATATCAGATGCGCAACTGGTATTACTTTAACTGGCTTTGCGGCGACCATATTACTGAGCAGCACATTCACAACATCGACGTCATCAACTGGTTCAAGGGAGAATATCCTGTGCGTGCCCAGGGAATGGGTGGACGTGAAGTGCGAAAGGGAAAAGATTTTGGTGAAATTTTTGATCACCACTACGTTGAGTTTCAGTACGCCGACGGCAGCATTTTAAATAGCCAGTGCCGACACATCAAAGGAACCATGAGTCGAGTGGATGAGTTCTTACAAGGCACCAAAGGCTCTATTCAGTTTGGCGCAGGTAAAATTTCTGATCGAAAGGGTGCAGTTGTTTATCAGTTTGACCGCTCCAAAGAAAACAATCCGTATCAAACGGAGCACGATGAGCTTTTTGAGGCTATCGCAAAAGGAGAATATAAATTTTCTGATGCCGAAAATGGTGCCAAGAGTACGATGACCTCTATCCTGGGAAGGATGGCTACCTACTCCGGGCAGTTGATCGAATGGGATAAAGCGATTACCAGTGGAATCAGCATCATGCCAAAAACGTTTGATTGGAATGCAGCGCCTCCTCTTCTTCCGGATGCGGATGGTCTTTATCCTGTCGCTGTTCCTGGTGTTACCAAGTACTTCTCTTAATTATGATCAAACGGTTCGGTTGGCTTTTAGCTGTTGTTGTTCTTGCAGCGTGCAGCAAAAAAACAGAGTATCGTACGCTTGGTTCCATTGAGGTTTTTGATCCTGCGTTGGGCACGCTAATCGATACTATGGCGGTTCCTGAAATTCTTGGTGAAGGTTATGCCTGGAGCGAGGGGCCTGTTTGGGTGTCCGCCCACAACATGTTACTCTTTTCCGATATACCGAACAACGCCATTATGAAATGGACCGAAAGAGAAGGTGTTGTAGAATATCTCAAACCGGCTGGTTATACTGGCTCGGAACCATTTTCCGGAACTGAAGGAGGTTCGAATGGCCTCCTGATTAACTCCGATGGGAAGCTGGTGCTGTGCCAGCATGGTGACCGCCGAGTGGCTGTAATGGAAGCGCCTCTTGATCAACCTTCAGCTTCGTTTCGTACGCTGGCCGATCGTTACGACGGAAAACGTTTCAACAGTCCGAATGATGCAGCCTACGACCGCAATGGAAATTTGTACGTCACTGATCCGCCTTATGGCCTACCCGGTTATGTTGATGATCCTGGAAAGGAGTTAGCTTTTCAGGGTGTGTATCTGGTGAAGGCTGATGGTACGGTAAAACTTTTGGTGGATAGTCTGACGCGACCAAATGGAATTGGTCTTAGTCCGGATGAAAAGACGCTTTATGTTGCGAACTCCGACGGTCCGGTGGCCAAGTGGTATGCTTTTGATGTTGCGGGTGACTCGCTGACCAATGCACGGATATTTTACAGCACCGACTTTAAGGAGGAAGAGCCTGGTGCCCCTGATGGATTGAAGGTTTCAGCCTCCGGTTATATTTTCGCCACAGGTCCGGGAGGTGTTTGGATTTTTAGTCCGGAGGGTAAAGCCTTAGGCAGGATTCGGATACCAGAGGCCACAGCTAACTGTGCCTTCTCTCCGGATGAACAATTTTTGTTCACCACTTCCGACATGTATTTGTTGAGAATCCGTCTGAAAAAAGGCTGATCAACTGACCTCAAAGGCGCTTCGGTAAAACGAGCGTTCCTGTAGACTGGTCACCAGTTTTTCATAGAATGGATGAGCAGCCAGCGTGGCGCTGTCACCAATCATAATTAGTTTTTTGCGTGCCCGGGTCATGGCCACATTCGTCCGACGGATGTCGCCAAGAAAACCAACTTCGGCCTGGTCGTTACTTCTCACGAAGGAGATGACAATGACATCCCGTTCTTGTCCCTGAAAGGCATCGACGGTATTGATGGTGATGAGCTTATGCAGCGGTTCCATGACCTCGGAAGCTTCTGCAAGTTTTCGCAACCGATCTACCTGGGCCGAATAGGGTGTGATGAGGCCCATGGTTAGTCCTTCCTCAATCCAGTGGTCGATACCGATTTCTTCAATAAGACTTTCAGTCAGTTTGATAGCTAAGGCTGCTTCTTCATCATTGTAGCGACTCAAGGTTTCCGGATCCTGTGCTTCGGTGAACCCACATCCGGCAGTATCCAAAAAATCAATGGGTGTCTGATTGGGTCTTAATAAAGTGTTCTCTACCGATCCATCTGCGATCAAACCCTGATTGTAAAACCACCTGGATGGAAAATCCATGATATCGGCGTGCATCCGGTACTGTACGGTAAGCATGACGGAGGTTTGTGGAAATTTTTCGATGATTCGTTCAAACAAGGTATTCGATAAACCTAAAAGAGCAGCTTCTCTTGATTTTACGGTTGGAGGCAGCTGACAGTGATCACCGGCCAGAATCACGCGTTCTGCTTTGAGGATGGGTATCCAGCATGCCGGCTCCAGGGATTGTGCGGCTTCATCGATGAATACGCTTCGAAATCTTTTTCCTTTTAGCAAGGCATGGGAGGCGCCGGTGAGCGTGCAGCAAATGGCTTCTGCTTTCTGGAGTAGTTCGGTAACGATATAGAACTCCAGCAAGTCGGCGTCGGCGCGCATGGCTTTGGATTCCTGGATCATCATCCTTTTTTCTTCCCGCTCGGCATGACCAAAGTTTCTCTTGAACTTATAGGCTTGCGCTTTGAGTTCTTCCATCTTTCTCCGCATGCGTCGGAGTTCGCTGTACTGAGGGTGTGCGGCAATCTGGGCGTCGAGTGTTTTGCTAAGGGTTTGCTCTGTAACCCGGGCCGGATGGCCTAGACGCAAGACGCGTACCCCGCGGTCTGAAAGTTTTTCAGCGATCAGATCTATAGCTGCGTTACTAGGCGCGCAAACTAGAACTTGTTTTTCCTGAATCAGGGTCTGGCAGATTCCTTCTACCAGAGTCGTTGTTTTACCGGTACCGGGTGGACCATGGATTAAGGCAATGGTCGGAGCTTCTTCAATTTTCTTTAAGGCCTGACGTTGCGCGTCGTTGAGAACAGAAGTCAGCGCTGTATAGGAAGTTCGTGGCAGGTCAGGCGCCCAGTCCTTAGTATCAGAGAGGTGTTCGTTTGCGGCAGCGAGTTCTTTTTCACCCATGAAGACATCTCTCAAAATGGCTAGCCGCTTATCTTCTGCCTTTGCAACGGTCTTAAGGGCAAACTCCATTTCGCGGTAGGTCATTTCATCGAACATGATGTCGATGCCGAGCAGACTTCCGTCGATCCACTCAGGTAATTCATCCTGATTGACGGTTATGGTGATGAGGTTATCGCGGACAAAGTTGACGACACCGTTCATGTGGTCTCGGTCCGGTTTACCTGCGCTGTTTGAAAAGATGTTTACTGTTTTTCCGCTTTGAAAGACATGGGGCTGATCGAGTTGGTTGGATCGCTCCAGCTCTATGATGTTACGTTCGCCGGTTCCAATGTAGCTTCTTCTTAATCGCACCGGGTACCAGGTGGTGCCTTCTTTTACCCGTTGGGTCAGTGAGCGGTTGGTGACCTTGGCCCGGTATTGTTCCTGGTCTGCTCTCCGTTCCATGGTGAGCCATTCGAGCAGGTTTGCGATATGGTGATGTGCTTTAGAAATAAACGGGCCTGGATTTGAAGGGGCAAATCTACACAATCTGAGGAGGCAGCCGGATTATGTTTCTCTATTGTCCATGTCAATGATTAGGGCTATTTTGTTCAGCTAAACCAAACTGATTAAAATGAGTGTTGCTGATACCTGGCGTTCGGCCCGCGATGGTTTTTCAAGGGCCTTCTGGATCGCTAATATTTTAGAACTTTTCGAGCGACTGGCTTTTTATGGTTCGAAAGCTGTTCTGGCTGTCTATCTGGCTGAGCGTGTTGGATTATCGGAGGAAGCGGGAACACTCACCGGGATGTTTAGTGGTTTGATTTACCTTCTTCCTGTTCTGGCCGGTGTAGTGGTGGATCGGTACGGATTTCGTCGCGCGCTGATTTCTTGTTTTGGATTGTTTGCGGTTGGCTACTTTTTAATTGGTTTAGCCGGGATCGCCTGGGGGCAAGAAATTACAGATGTCATTGGTAGAAAGACGTACATGATTCTGGTATTGGTGCTTACAGCAGTGGGCGGTTCATTGATCAAACCCTGTATTGTGGGAACCGTAGCTGTGACCTCTAAAGAAGATGCTCGGCCGTTGGGATTTTCGATTTACTATACACTTGTAAATATTGGAGGTGCGATTGGACCAATTCTTGCGCTTCAGGTGCGAAAGGGTTTGGGTATTGAGTATGTGTTGATGATGTCGGCACTGACATCCGCCTTATTGATGGTAGGTACTTATTTCTTTTTTACAGAGCCCGATCAGGGTAAAAAGGAAGAATCCAGGACGTTCGGTAAAGTATTCTCGGATATGCTAACGGTATTCAGCAATCTGCGCTTTATGTTGTTTCTGCTGATCTTTTCCGGATTCTGGACGATGTTCTGGCAAATCTTTTATTCGTTCCCGTTTTATGTGAAGGATGTATTGATGTTCGAAGATTTTGAGTTGCTGGAAACCGTTGATGCCATAGCCATTATTTTCCTCACAGTGCCGATGGCGGCCTTAGTCAAAAACTGGAAACCCTTTACAGCCATGACTACCGGTTTTGTGATATCAGGGCTTTCCTGGATCATCATTGCGCTTACTGGTTCTGTCCTCGGTGCAATTGTAGGTGTGGCGGTCTATGCGATTGGTGAGGCCATGCAGTCGCCACGATTTTATGATTACGTCAGTTCCCTTGCGCCGCGAGAACAAGTAGGCACGTACATGGGCTTTGCCTTTCTTCCAGTTGCCATTGGATCGTTTGCTGCCGGACCGATTGCGGACTGGCTTCGTGTTTCTTACATGACGACCAATCCTTCTATGATGTGGTACATCGTTTCAGCCATTGGACTTGGCTCTGCCTTACTGATGGTTCTCTACAATACTTTTCTGGTCAAAAAATAACCCCAACCTATGGAAAATTTCAAACCCTACATTTCCGCTGAGCAGAATGTTCCGGAGTTCACCGTGAAGTCGGTGATACTCGGTTCCTTATTTGGAATTCTGTTCGGATGTTCAACGGTCTATCTGGCGCTTAAAGCTGGTTTGACCGTTTCAGCTTCGATTCCGATCGCGGTGATTGCCATTACGCTTGGAAGAAAATTT
>JBMSPY010000119.1:0-6817 GCA_049423005.1 Cyclobacteriaceae bacterium | reverse complement strand
CGATAAGAAAAATGTTACACTACAGACAATCCATAATAACCTTACTGCATTTTTTGTTTTTATTCTCTCGGTAATAAACCGAAATCCATGGTGTGCATCGATTAATTCAACAATCGTCATGGCGCCCATTAGAAAAAATAGAATTTGAGCTATCTCCCCTAAATGGTGTGTTAAGGATTCTAAGACATATTCCCGGTGTAAGTGATCAATGGCTGTTGATGTATTTTGCTGAGCAGTATTTAAAAATGATACGAACAGATCGCTGGTTAAAAAATTTGCAGATGGTTTTCCTATTGCAAATAAAGTCCAGCACAGAACGCCCGTTAATAAAGCTGAGGCGGTTTTATTGATTTTAATAGGATGCTCAAGTGCAATCATCAGGTACCCAATTAAAAAAATAGAAATAACAAGTGATTCCATATGGAATGGTTTAAGTGTGGAGAAAGATGAAGGAGGTGAAAGAGGTAGTGACCGAAGTCCCGCAATTTAGTTACGGTGCATGGGCCGCAATTGTAGTCTCAAAGAGAACTTCGATGTGATCTAACGGGGGAGGAAATAAAAGATCAACCTGATTTGGGTTAACTAGTTCAGGCTTAAAAAAATCCGAAAGCAATTGTACCAATCGGTTGGTAACAGTCTGTACAGTAGTACTTACCAGATTTTGATGAAATTTTGTGGATATAAAAGTGAGTTCATCACTCTCATTTTTAGGAATGGGAAAAGTGCCTTGATTTTCAGAAATAAAATGGCCGTATTCTTTTGGCGGATTGACCTTATCTAAATCCGAAAAGGATCCGAGGCTAAGAATGAGTAAACCTAAGCTGAATATCAGAAGAGCTTTCTTCATTTGAAGGATTAATCCTTGCACATTTGATCGTAAGCAAAAACATGCCCCGCAACATCATCCCACTGAATTTTTTCGCCCTGGAAGGCTTTAAGCATTTCCGGACAGGTTTTATACAATTCTTCAAAATTCTTTTTGTAAGAACCTTTACGCACGATAACTGCTTTGTCGCCGCCCTTCACCATCAGGTAGGACTTATCTTCTCCACCAGTGATCTTGATTCCTCCAACACCTATTCCGGTAGTCTGACTTGCATTTGGGTTTGCAAAAACTTTGATCTTGGAATCAAATCCAGGATTTAAAAGTTGCATCAATCGTAAGCTGCCAGACTTGTTTGCCCGCTGTGCTGTTTCAAAAATGATGTAGTCCCGATTTTTGATTTCATTAAAATCTCTTTTCGTTGCTTCTTTAATTGATGATGACGAAGAAGCCAACATGGAGAGCTTGGCCAAACCCGAAGCCTTTATCAGTACCCGAACGATTTCTTCTGGTTTTATCTTCATCTTCTCCCCATCTTCACCTTTAATGGTAATTCGGTCCAAATATCCCATATTCAATACGCCTGCACTGAATTTACCGTTAACTTCTGTTCCGTCCGCCAGGGTAACTATGGCTGGTTTTCCCAAAAGCGTGATCATATCGTTTTCCTCCAGTGCTGTAATGAATCCCTGACTTTGGAGGGTTGAGGAAAGCATCAAAACAAACAAAACAGACAATAGATTTTTCATGGGATTTTATTGAACGCTCAATTTAATAAATGAAAACCATCATTCTTATATATTGGTGCCTTCAAAGTTTACCGTGAGTACCCAAAACGCCATTTTTTCTACCGAATTCGTATCCAACCTGCTGCGCAACGTCTATGGATTGGATACTGTTGTTTCCGCTTTGCCTGGTGAGCTGGATCTGAATTTCATGGTCCGAAATTCTACGGATACCTATATTTTTAAAATTGCTAACTGTAACGAGAAAAAGGAAAATCTGCTCTTGCAGCATGCTGTAATGGGGTGGCTTTCTCGCACTGCTGTTCTTCAGTCTTCACAGGTAGTCCAATCTGTTCAGGGTGAAGAAATTCTGGAATTACCTGATGGCGATGGCAAAGTTCGCTATGCACGACTTTTGTCTTGGATCGAAGGAAAAGTTTTTGCCCGTTGCGCCCCACATAGTGCTGACTTATTGTTTCAGCTTGGAAAAACGCTTGGAAAAATCAGTCAAACCATGCAGGGTTTTGACCATCCTGCTGCTCACCGTTTCATGAAATGGGATCCCCAACAAGCGGATTGGGTTAAAACGGAGTTGAATCGGTTTACAGGCGAACGAAAGGAGTTAGCGGAATACTTCTATAATCTTTTTGAATCCGAAGTTTTGCCCCGTAAAGATCTTCTTCGAAAGGGAGTGAATTATAATGATGCTAATGATTACAATGTGCTCGTTCGTGATGAGGCTGAGGGTCCCGTTGTTCCGGGTGTAATTGACTTTGGTGATGTTGTTCATACCTACATTGTAAATGAGCTTGCCGTGGCTTTGGCTTATGCGCTTATGGGGAAGGTCGACCCACTTGAAGCTGCTAAACCTATCATTTCAGGGTATCATTCTGTCTTTTCACTTACTGAGTTGGAAATGGCGTGTCTCTTTCCGCTCATGACCTCCCGATTGCTGATTTCTGTAACCTGCTCTGAACTGAACCGCGCCGACTTCCCTGAAAATACCTATCTGCAAATAAGTGATAAACCTGCCTGGGATCTGCTTCAAAAACTTAAATGCATACACCCTGTCTTTGCCCACTCGGTGATCAGAGAATCATGCGGACTTACACCTCACCCGGAGCGCTTAGCCTATGATGAATGGTGTTTGAAGTCAGATGAACGAGGTAAATTCTTTCTTCCACTTGGAAATTATTCCAAATCCTTTAATCCCGATTGGCTTGATTTGGGAGTATCCAGTGTTGATTTAGGATCGATGTCGGATATTACCGATCCCGTCAAACTAGAAGATTTTGTGCAGCGTCAGATGCACATCCGAAATACTGATTTGTTGATGGGTCGGTACGATGAAGTAAGGGCGATCTATACAACTGACGATTACCGTGTAGAAGGAAATGATGGACCGGCCTGGAGAAGTACACACATCGGGTTGGACTTTTTTTGTAAACCCGGCACTCCGGTCGTAGCCATCTTCGATGGTCAGGTTCATAGTTTTAAAGATAATGCGCATGATCGCGATTATGGTCCAACCATTATCCTGGAACATCATTTTGGTGCTGATCGTACCTTCTACAGTCTTTATGGTCATCTCTCAAGACATTCACTTGAAGACTTAAGGGAGGGCATGAAGATTTCTGCGGGAACAGTAATTGGTGCTGTTGGTTCCCGAATGGAAAATGGTGGTTGGCCTCCGCATCTGCATCTGCAATTGATGTTGGATACATTAGGTAACAGAGGTGATTTTCCCGGCGTGTGCACTCCATTATGGTCGACTGTTTATAAGAGCATTTGTCCTGATCCTTGGAAGGTGCTTACCGGAAATGATTCACCCGAGCTTCATTCCCAATCAAAAGAAGAAATCGTCTCCTACCGTCGTAAACACCTTGGTAAGAACATGAGCATTTCTTATCGTGACCCGCTGATTATGTTACGGGGTGATCGTCAGTTTTTAATTGACCATACAGGAAGGCGTTACCTGGATACCGTTAATAACGTAGCGCATGTAGGACATGAAAATCCTCGTGTGGTGCATGCGGGCCAGCGACAGATGGCTGTACTCAATACCAACACCCGTTACTTGCATCCGAATTTGGTTTCCTTTACTGAGGAGCTTTTGTCAACAATGCCTCAAGGATTGGATGTGGCTTTTCTAGTGAATTCCGGTAGTGAGGCTAATGAGTTGGCAGTTCGACTGGCTAAAACTTATACCGGTCAACGCGATATGATTGTATCGCAGGTCGGGTATCACGGCAACACCAATGTTTGTGTAGAGATCAGTTCCTACAAGTTTGATGGACCAGGTGGAACGGGTGCTCAACCACATATTCATGTTGTACCAATCCCGGATACTTACAGAGGGTTGTACCGATATTCAGACCCTGAGGCCGGATTAAAATATGCTGCCCATGTTGGCGGTGCTGTTGCTCGTGTGCGCCAGGAGGGTAGAGGTATCGCTGCTTTTATTTTTGAATCTGTAATAAGCTGTGGTGGGCAGGTTGAGCTGCCTGATGGGTTTTTAAAAGAATCTTACCGGATGGTCAGGGCAGCGGGTGGTGTTTGCATAGCCGATGAAGTTCAGACGGGATGTGGAAGAGCCGGATCGCACTACTGGGCATTTGAGCCACACGGTGTAACACCGGATATTGTAACCATTGGTAAACCCATTGGTAACGGACATCCATTGGGTGTAGTGGTTACGACGCAGGCTATTGCCGATGCCTTCAAAAATGGTATGGAATATTTTAACACGTTTGGAGGTAACCCAGTTTCCTGTGCCATTGGTCGTGAAGTACTTCGAATTGTTAAGGAGGAGAGTCTCCAGCAGCAGGCATTCGTTGTGGGTAAGTATCTTAAAGATGGACTTCGCTCACTGCAATCTGAATTTCCCATTATTGGTGATGTGCGGGGCCCTGGATTGTTCATTGGATTTGAACTGGTCAATGATCCGGATACCCGGAAACCGGCTGCTAATCAGGCGTCTTGGTTTGCCAATCGGATGCGTGATAATGGAATCTTGATGGGTACAGATGGACCTTTTAATAACGTACTGAAGATCAAACCTCCGATGGTTTTTAGTAAGAGCGATGCAGACTTTTTACTTGAGTCTACGCGGAAGGTTCTGGGTGAGGATCGGATGAAAATTTGATCTTGTTTTGTGAAGGGACAACCATTTATTTTTGAAAGTTTGTGGTGCATGCGGACAACGCTATTCCTTTTTCTTTTGATTCTGCTTGGTTCCTGCTCAATGGAGTCGGATGACCCAGGGCCAATTGGAGGAAATTTTTTAGAAAAGGTACGCTACCTGAAATTGGAGATCATTGATTTTCCAAAAGATCCAACGCTTATTGCCAATGGACAGAATTCAATCAAGTTTACCATTGCCCAATACGATAAGGATAAAAAATTTCTATTTCGAAACATTCCTTTTAATACTGTAATCCGAATAAACGGTCAGGATCAGTTACGATCGCCATTTGTATTTTCAACTTCCGTTGCAGGCCCCTACACTTTTTCTATCGATGGAATTTCCTCAGAGCGTTTGTTGGAACCTTTTGTTGAGCTTAAGGCCATTGCTCCAAAAGATTATCCTGCAGTAACGATGCCGGTGATTTTTCATTACATCGCTGATCCGGTGATTTCCGTCTCAACAGCTTATCTAAAGGGTCTTATTGACTTTCATATTGATGCGATGAACAAGGCTTATGCGAACGGCGATGGTAGTTCGGACCCCAGTGCAGTTGATACCCGAATTCAATTTGAGCCGGCTCAACGGGATCCGGAAGGAAATCTGCTGGAGACTCCAGGATTGACCATCATTCGGTCAGCAAAATTCAAATTTAAAAACAGTGAAGACGATGATTTGCAGGATTTGATCTGGGATGGAAATTTTTGGTCTCCTCGCCGCTACATTAATGTCTGGATCTCTGAGTTTGAGGAGCCCTACTCCTGGGCGCGTTTTCCATTCCTGGGCAATAGCTCATCTGAATTTCCAACCAGTGCATTTGGTGTATTTTTTAAATTGAGCATGTTTACAGAGACACGGATTAAATCGGTTATGATTCACGAAGCTGGTCATTTATTTAATCTCTTTCACAACTTTACATCTCGGTGTGGGGGTGATCTCGATGAATGTGAAGACACATACGATTACCAACGGGAATTCGATAAACCTTACTCTGGTGGAATTGTGCGTGCTAGCTGTGAAAACTTTGAATTTACAAGTACGAATTATATGGATTATTATCCGTCACGATTCAACACGTTTACTTTTCAGCAGCGAGAGCGTATGCAGCGTACCCTTGCTTTGTGTCCATTCTTACCCACGCCGCGCAACCGCGGGCGTCAAGGAGGACCTGGTCGCAGCCATCTGATGATGCCGCGCCAGGTTGATCCTTCAAAGGTTATTTGGTAAGGGTTATTTTTTAAGCAAATCTCGGATCTCTGTTAATAATTGAATATCAGCAGGTGGAGGTGCTGCTGCTGCCTTAACTTCATCCTTCTTTTTAGCACTTTCAACCGCTTTGTTCACTGCTTTTAGGATCATGAATAGAATGAAAGCTACAATGAGAAAATTAAGGGTAGATGATAAAAACACTCCATATTTTACAGCGCCGAACGCGGTCAGATCTTCCAGCTTAGAAAGATTGGCAGCTTCCAGAGCCGGCTTGAGCAGGAGGGGAGTGATGACGTCGTCGATTAGTGAAGCGACTATTTTATTGAAGGCGCTACCAATAATAACACCGATGGCAAGTTCTACGACATTACCGCGTAGAAGAAAGGCTTTGAACTCTTTTAGCATAGGTTAAAGTTTATGTTGAAAGAAATATAAGCAATGTTTGACGAATCGCTGCAACGTACGGCGCGTTGAGGTGGTCATAAAAATTCGTCCCGTATGGAAATGGAATTGGAAATCAGGAAAAGAATGATGAATTGAATTAAAACTTGACGATGGCTTTATTTCCCTGACTTTGATCTTGTGTATTGATGAACTGCACATTTTTTCTGCGCAGATTTTTCTCATAAAGGTGCAGGATGATTCCGTCTTTAAGTCCCACTTCCGGTACAATCATATTGGTTGCTCCGGCCCATTCCATCGCTCGAATATAAATGGAGCTGGCAGGTACAATTACGTCGGCGCGGTCGGGGTTCATTTGCAGATCATAGATGCGCTGTTCCATGGTTTTGCTGGCAACCATTTCTCTGACTTTTTTCATTCGGTTCAGACTCATGGCGTTTCCAGGCTTCACATTTGATAACTCATAGATCTTGG
>JBMSPY010000118.1:0-6821 GCA_049423005.1 Cyclobacteriaceae bacterium | reverse complement strand
AATCTCACCAAAACGTCGGATGTTTAACGTCCAAGCTCCCGGTGTGGAGGCCAGGTTTTTCAAATCTGCACCCATAACATCTTCCTCACGGGCACGCATCGCTCCGCCCCTGCTGGCTCCGCCCTGATAGCCAAAACCACGAAGGTATTCGCGCTTGTCTTTTCCAATATTTCGGTAACGGGGAATGTAAATTCCGTTTGCACGGCGACCGAAGAAATATTCATCCTCAAAACCTTCCACTTCAGCAGATGCACCTACATTAAGGTGATGATCCATAATGTTACATCCGAGCTCACCACTATCGTTACCGAATCCATTTGGGAATCGGTTGCTTATAGAGTTCATCAGAATGAATGTGGATCCAAAAGTGGAGGCACAGAGGAAAATGATTTTAGCGTAGTACTCGTGTTGTTCGCCGGTTTGATCATCCAGCAAGCGAACACCGGTAGCTTTTCCTTTTTGCTCATCGTAAATGAGTTCATACACGACAGAATTTGGTCGCAGGGTCATGTTACCTGTTGCCTGAGCAGCTGGCAATGTAGAGGCGTTGCTGCTGAAATAGGCGCCGTAAGGACAGCCACGAGAGCATAAGTTTCGGTATTGACAGGTACCGCGATTTGGGCTGTGCTCCAGCGGAGCAGTGAGATGAGCCGTTCGGCCAATCGTCATCGCCCTACCAAATTTAGAACCTAATGTTTTTTTGAATTCGCGCTCAACACAATTCATTTCCATTGGAGGAAGAAACTTTCCGTCCGGTAATTGCGGTAAACCCTCTGCCTGTCCGCTGATTCCAGCGTAAGCTTCAACGTAATCGTACCATTTTGCCAGATCATTATAACGAATCGGCCAGTCGATGGCTATACCATCCTTAGCATTGGCTTCAAAGTCCATCGGACTCCACCGATAGCTTTGTCGACCCCACATTATGGATCTACCACCAACGTGGTAGCCGCGCATCCAGTCGAAGCGTTGAGTTTCGATGTACGGATGCTCCAGGTCATTGACAAACCAATGCTTGGTTCCTTGTTGAACGGTATAGCCGGTACGGGCCTGCTTAGCCTGCTTCTGCATATCTTCAAAAGTGGCTTTTCCACCGTAGGGAAGTTCCCAAGGATCTTTGGTAGCCGTAGGGTAATTTGGATGTTCTACCATCCTTCCGCGCTCCAGTACCAGGGTTTTTAGTCCTTTTTCGGTGAGTTCCTTGGCAGCCCAGCCTCCGCTGATTCCAGTTCCGACTACAATCGCGTCGAACGTGTTCTTCTTTTCTGCGTCGAGATTTAGATTCATTTAGGAATGATTTGGGCCTTCAATATAGTTTTTTTTGATGGAGAAAAAACTAAAATGGGATGACCTGCCGTTAGTCTCCACGGCATATGGTCGAATGAAACCGGTCATGCGAAAGTAACTGCCGGAATGCTAATTTTGAGTCAAAATAGTTGATATGACCAATCCTGAAACGGCCACCTCGGCCAACTCACCCAAGAACAATAGAACCGTCATTATCCTCAGTGTGATTTCACACTCTTGTCCGTTAAAGTATTCTGGGACTATCGCGAAAAAGCACAAGTGGAGGAGAAGTTAACACTTTCCACTACGGAATTGGGGGAAACCAAAACACGATTGGAACAAATTAGCACGGAACTAGATTCAAAAATCGCCGAGATCAGTAAACTGGGTGGAGATATTGAAGAGCTTAAAAAAGCCAAAGAGGAGGTTGAAAAAACTCTTAAAAAAAATAAGGCCTGGAGCGCAAAGAACATTAAGGAGTTAAAGGATAGGGTTCAAGGCTATGAAAAGCTGTTAAAATTGAAAGACGAGGAACTCGCTCAATTGAAAACTTTGAACGAAGAATTGTATTCCGAAAACAATGAATTAAAAACGAAGCAAAATAGACTCAGCGATTCTCTTGTCCGACTTTCTCAGCGAAGAGATGAACTTGCCGGAAAAGTAGCTATTGCCAGTCAACTTAAAGCCGAAAATATCAAAGTAGTAAGTCTTACCTCCGGCGGTAGAGAAAAAGAGTCGCCATTCAGAAGCCGCCAGATCGAAAAGTTAACCGTTCGCTTCAATCTGGCTGAAAATAAAGTGGCACCAATTGAAGGCAAAAAAATTCTTATCCGAATTCTGGATGAGAACAACCAAGTCATTTTTGATCTGGCCAAAGGCTCCGGAACATTTCGGATCAACGGAAGGGAAGAATGGTATACTTCATCTCGGGAAATACTTTTTGACAATACCCGCCAGCAATTGGAGTTTACCTATGAAAAAGGCTCTGAGTATCCCTCAGGTGCTTACACGGTCGAAATCTATGCCAATGAGGACCGTATTGGAAGCACGGCCTTTATTGTTAAATAATTACGGCGTATAGACTATCGTATCTGATACCCGGAAGGGAAGCCGACGATTGCCAGTATCCAATCTTATTACAGGATTACTTTTCATGAAATCCTGAATCTGGATTGCTGACCAGTTGTTTCCAAAAACGTAAACTTCCCGAAGGGAAGGATGACCCGAAAGCACTTTGAATTGTTCGTAGTTTATTCCTGTTGAGACCAGATTGAGGTACCGGAGATGGGGTAATTCCTGAAGGACATTTAAAGATTGTTCCTGAAGCACACTTTTTGTCAGGTAGAGTTTTCTCAGCTCCTTCGCAGCAACCCAGCGCTTCCATTCCTGAGCACCAATTTTTAAACCACTGAGGTCTAGGGTCACTACAACGGGTGCTAATTCGGCATAGGCTTTCCAAAAGGAAGCATCGGGTTTTAGGTCTGACGGCACCCTGACCTCCAGATAGAAATTATCCCGCGAAAGGGGCTGAATTACTACACCATAATTCTCCAAGCGCTTCAGGAGCTGGTCATCAGCTGGCTCGGCAGGAATCTCAGGCCACCAGGAAATCACGGATGGCGATGTTACAGACTGCAGAAAACGTTCTAAACTTGGAGCTTTAAATTCTTCCACCTTAATCTGGAAGGGAGCACCCGCTTTGATCCAATCAGAGAGCAGCTCAACTTCTAAATTAGTGAGCTGTTCTTTTTCCCTTGGAGGCATATGGTCCTCGTGATCAACAGGAAGAGAAATACGATGAATCAATTCATTTTTACCATTTTGATTCACCACTATAGATCCTTGCTTTCCACCTTTTACAATGTAAGCCTCCGTGTCGAGCCGAAGTTTTCCTTTTTGCTTTTTCTCGCCGTGGCAACTCACGCACTTTTTGTCCAGGATAGGCTTTACGATATCCTGAAAAACGAGCTCAGGCACTTTTGCAGGATTTTCAACTTCAGAGATTTCTGGTTCGGCCTCAGTAGATAAATATCCTCGACCATGAGTGATGGATCCACCGAAGTGGCCGGTGACTGTCAGAATTACAATCATCACCAAAAAGACTGCCATGCGGACGGGGCGCCTTTTGGGTTTGGGTAGATTTTTTTCATAGGTAATGACCACCCAAAGCATAAAAGCGATGGCTACGGTCATAAATCCAAAAAGTCGATGTCGGAAAAGTAAGTCAGGTTCGTATCCTCCTTCCTGGGAAAGAAACCAACCGCTTAGTGAGGAAAAGATGGATGCTGCTAAACCTACCACAACAGAAAAGGGTACTGCTCCCCTGATTTTCCGGAAACGCCTAAAATTCGAAAGCATTTCCAGCACAAAAGCCAGGAAAAGTACGCCGATGGGAAAGTGGACCAACAGGGGGTGCAAGCGCCCCAGAAACTCGGTGTTCATAACCCGAATTTAGGGCCCTTCAGGAACTTTGGTTCCCGGGAGCCTGCCATTTTTTCCTATGGTATGACAAATGATGATTCAAAAAGTGCATCTTTGCCGGCCCTAATAGGAAAAATTGACCGAAAAATCCCCTTTTTGGTTGATGGCACAGAAATCGTTTAGAGGGGAGCAGAAGTTTTAAACTTTAAACTTATTAATAGCTTAGATATGGCAAAGATTACGTTCAAACCCAATGAGGACAGGGTTCTGGTTGAGCCCGCTCCTGCCGAGGCAAAAACTGCTTCCGGCATCATTATTCCTGACACGGCTAAAGAAAAACCCCAGCGGGGTAAGGTAGTTGCTGTAGGCGACGGCCTAAAAGACAAGCCGGTAACCGTAAAAGTCGGCGACCAAATTCTCTATGGAAAGTACTCCGGTACGGAGTTGACCATTGATGGTAAGGAGTACCTGATCATGCGTAACTCTGATATCTTCGGAATCATCTGATAAAAATTTAAACTCAAGATAAAATGGCTAAAGAAATTACATTTGATACCACCGCCCGCGATCGAATTAAAAAGGGCGTTGATAAATTATCTGATGCAGTAAAAGTGACACTGGGACCTAAGGGACGCAATGTCATTCTCGATAAGAAGTTTGGAGCTCCTACAGTAACGAAAGACGGTGTTTCCGTTGCTAAGGAAATTGAACTAAAGGATCCAATTGAAAACATGGGCGCACAGCTTGTTAAGGAGGTTGCCTCTAAGACAGCCGATGCAGCAGGTGACGGAACCACTACGGCAACCGTTCTCGCCCAGGCTATTTTTGCACACGGAATTAAGAACGTTGCTGCGGGTGCCAATCCAATGGATCTGAAGCGCGGTATCGACAAGGCTGTAAACGCCGTTGTTGAAAATCTCGCAAAAATGAGCAAGGGAATTAAAGGTTCCCAGGAAATTGCTCAAGTGGCAACCATCTCTGCCAATAACGACCTCGCCATCGGTAAAATGATTGCCGAGGCTATGGACAAGGTTGGTAAAGACGGTGTGATCACTGTAGAAGAGGCAAAAGGTACTGAAACGGAAGTGAAGACGGTTGAAGGAATGCAGTTCGATCGTGGCTATTTGTCTCCATACTTTGTGACCAACACAGAGAAAATGGAAGCAGAGCTGGATCATCCTTTCCTGCTCATCTATGACAAGAAGGTTTCTTCCATGAAGGAATTGCTTCCTGTCCTTGAGGCCACAGCACAGACCGGCAAGCCACTGGTGATTATTGCTGAAGAAGTTGAGGGAGAAGCTTTAGCTACTTTGGTAGTTAACAAAATCCGTGGTGCATTGCGCGTTGCCGCTGTTAAGGCTCCTGGTTTTGGAGACCGTCGTAAGGCTATGTTGGAGGATATTGCCATCCTCACAGGAGGACAGGTAATCAGTGAAGAGCGTGGCTTCAAATTGGAGAACGCTACTCTGGATATGCTTGGCCGTGCAGAGCGTGTGATCATCGACAAAGACAATACAACAATTGTTAACGGTGCTGGAAAGAAGAGCGAGATCAATGGACGCATCGGTCAAATAAAGGCACAGATTGAAGCTACTACCTCCGATTACGATCGTGAGAAGCTTCAGGAGCGTTTGGCCAAACTTAGCGGTGGCGTAGCCATCCTTTATGTTGGTGCAGCTACTGAGGTAGAGATGAAGGAGAAGAAAGACCGTGTTGACGATGCCCTGCACGCCACACGCGCAGCCGTACAGGAAGGTATCGTAGCCGGTGGTGGCGTAGCCTATCTGCGCTCTATCGATAGCCTTAAGAATGTGCAGGCTGATAACGAAGATCAATTGACTGGTGTAAACATCATCCGTTTGGCCCTCGAGGCGCCATTGCGTGTGATCGCAGAGAATGCAGGCCAGGAAGGTTCTGTTATCGTGAATAAAGTACGTGAGGGTAAGAAGGACTTTGGATACAATGCCCGTGAGAATAAGTTCGAAGATTTCTTCGCGGCGGGTATTATCGATCCTACCAAAGTAGCTCGTCTTGCACTCGAAAACGCTGCTTCAATTGCTGGTTTGTTATTAACCACAGAAGCTGTCGTTTCTGAAATTCCTGAGAAGAAAGAAGCTCCTGCAATGCCTCCAGGTGGCGGCATGGACGGAATGATGTAATTCCTTCTCAATAAGCTGAATTTCCAAAAGGCTTTCCCGCACGGGAAAGCCTTTTTATATTTGTTAAAACTGGAACACTCAAAAAGGACCAGTAAAAACCCTTAGCATGATCATCCACGACAATTTTCAGGATTTTGTTTTGTTTTTGTACCTGCACATGGCTCATGCCGACGGATCCATGCACAGTCAGGAAGAAAACATCGTGAGAGAAAAAATGCAGAAACTGTTTCCGGAGGGTACGGATTTAAATCTAAAATTTGAAGAAGCGCGGGCCGCCTATCAGGCCATCAAACCCGAAGAAGTTCCAGCCATTATCAAAGTGACCTTCGATCATTATAAGGACATAAAGTTTGCGGTAAAATATAAAGTGTACACCGATATGTACGATATCATCAATGCCGATGGAAAAGTTGATGAGTCGGAAACGTCGGCCCTGGATTTGTTGCGCCGGGTCATAGACTTGGGCATTCCGCAGAAGCCTCAGTCCTGAACCGCTACGAGAGGGCTTAGTGACTTAATTTCCAGTCTTAAAATCATCCGTACGGAAAGGCACTACCGGCAATCCAAAACCATTAAACAGATTTCCAACCGTAGCATTTCCAAATCCGAAACGGACGTATTCAGGATTCTTCAATTTCTTATTCCAAATCAATAAGGTATTGCCCTCTATCCGTCCATCTGCCGGAACCCAGTTCTCTTCAGAACCTGAAAGGAAACAACCTTGCAATTTTTCACCAACCATTTTCAATCCATCTTCAACATGGTCAAATTCAATTCGCAATCCACCTTTTTCCTTTTTAACAGACTTAATAGAGGCGTAGCGAAAACCTTTCTGAATTTTCCGGTAATGATTGCCTAGGGCGACATCGGCTAATCGCTTACCAACGTCGTGCTTATTGACCGGGTGAATGTCCTTCACATTATCAACCAGATCTGTTACTACCACCATTCCTG
>JBMSPY010000117.1:0-6851 GCA_049423005.1 Cyclobacteriaceae bacterium | reverse complement strand
CCTTCGAATAAGCCAATGCGCGCTCATAGGCACCGGAAGCTATACCCAATGCCTGAGCAGCAATTCCAATTCGTCCACCATTTAATGTAGACATCGCGAAATTGAATCCAAAACCTTCCTCTCCTATCCGATTGGCTTTCGGAACCTTTACATCATTGAACATTAGCGAATGGGTGTCGGAGCCACGTATCCCCATTTTTTCCTCCTTTTTCCCGATAACAAAACCCTCTTGATCTTTTTCTACAATTAAACAATTGATGCCTTTATGTTTTTTCTCGGGATGCGTTTGAGCCATTACCAGGTAAACACCAGAAGATCCTCCATTTGTGATCCAGTTTTTAGTTCCATTCAATACATAATGATCACCTCGGTCCTCAGCTTTGGTGTGCTGACTAGTGGCGTCGGAGCCTGCCTCAGGTTCTGATAAACAAAACGCGCCCGAATAAACGCCCGTTGCAACCTTGGTGAGGTAATTAGATTTCTGCTCGAGAGAGCCATATTTCTCCAAACCCCAACAAACCAAGGAATTGTTTACCGACATGATTACTGCAGCAGAAGCGTCAACCTTAGAAATTTCTTCAATTGCCAAAGCATAGCTGATGGTATCCATACCTCCGCCGCCGAATTCCGGGCTCACCATCATACCCATGAATCCAAGATCTGCCATTTTTCTCCGAAGTTCATCCGGAAAATACTCTTTGGCATCCCGATCGATCACTCCGGGTAACAACTCCTGCTGTGCAAAATCGCGAGCCGCCTGGCGGACTGCCTCCTGTTCCTCTGTTAACTTAAAGTTCATAGAAATAAAATGGGCCTGATTAAAACCAGGCCCAAGTTATAGTACCAAAAGGATATTCCGAACAGTTGTTCGGATTAATCTTCGTTATTCATTCCCAGATATTGCAAAACGTAATAGATAAGTGTTGTAACTGCACCTATAGCCGCAACTATGTAAGTCATAGCCGCCCATTTTAAAGCATCTTTTGCCATATCGTATTCACCGGTCGTAACGATTCCTCTGGACTGAACCCATGCCAATGCACGTTTGCTGGCATCGAATTCAACAGGAAGAGTTATTACAGCAAAAAGGGCAAATACTGCGTAGCAGATAATAATGATGAGTAAAGCAGTCTGCATCGGAAGGACACCTCTCATAAAGAAAGATCCAAACAGCATCGCCATAAAGATCATATTCAAAATGCTGGCGCTGATATTTTGAATCGGCACCATTGCAGAGCGAAATTGCAACATACTGTAAGCAGTAGCGTGTTGAACAGCATGACCGCACTCGTGAGCAGCAACCGCAGCAGCAGCAGCATTTCGTCCATGATAGACATCCGGACTCAAATTAACTGTGCGAGTAGCCGGATTGTAGTGATCGGTAAGTTCACCTTCCACACTTACTACCTGTACATCACGAATACCATGATCAGCAAGCATCAATCGTGCAATCTCACTTCCGGTTAAGTCGCGAGTAAGGTGTGTCATTGAGTATTCTCTGAATTTTCTCTTCAGCTTGGAGCTGACCATCCAGCCCACTGCCATAAAGAACAAACCGATGATTAATGCCATAGTTTTTTTTAAAGTTTAATGAATAAACGGATTTACTCAGATTTTGGTTCAAATCAGCCCGAATTTAGCAAGATAAGTACCAGGTCACAACTCTGTCATTTCGTCATTCTTGAACGAATCAACCAAAGGGAAATAATCATCGAAATAACCCCTGCAGCGATCAAAATCAATGTCTGAAGGGCATGAAAAATGAAAACAAGGGCCACTGCATCGGATTGAGCCAGGCCATAAAGGGAAACCAAGCCTAAGGGTACCAGGGTGTGGTACGAACCTGTTCCACCTGGAAGCGGAACAGCCATGGCCACAGATCCTAAAGCAAAAACAGTAAAAACAGCATCCATTCCTAAATGAGCCGTTTGGTCAAAGGCCTTGATTACCCAATAGGTGGTTAAGAAATACAAAAACCAGATGGCCAGTGAATAAAAAAGAAACAAGCCATAATTGTTCATTTTGAAAATCGTGAATAGGCCGGATTGGAATCCGCGCACCAGGGATTGAAACTTTTGATTTCTGCGTAAAGCTTTCCAGATAACTACAAGCAGCAGAATACCCACTGCAGGAATCACCAACCAGGCCCAGCTGGCCTTTTCCATAAGATCCCATCCGGTAAATTTATGGTTCAGAAATTCTTTGAGCTTATCCCATTCCATCCAAAATGAAAAGGCTACCAAGGAGAGTAGGCAAATCACATCCACTAGTCGTTCAGTAACTACTGTGCCGAAGGAAACCTCAGCAGGAACTTTTTCCAGTTTCCATAGGTTAAGACTTCGGGAAACTTCTCCACCCCTGGGGATGACCAGATTAACCAGATAGCCAATCATCAAGGAAAGAAATGATGAAGAGGTTGAAGTACTATAACCGGCAGGCGCAAGTAACATTTTCCATCGAAGTGCTCTGAGCAGGTGACTGAACATGCTGACCAAAAACATGATCAGCAGATAAAATTTGTTTGATGAGGACCAGGTCATCCAAAGAAATTCGGAGGTGGATTGCCCGGGATCCGTTTCGATAGACCGCAGGGAAATCCAAAGCAAACCGGCCGTGACGGAAAGAATAACCAGATACTGGAATGTGGATTTAAGGCCCTTCAAAATGTTGGGATTTACTAACGGCATTAAAACTAGGAAATAAGCAGGTATGGAGCCCGATTTACTTAAAAATGAGGTTTACAGAAGGACTTTATCTGCCTGTAAATAAATGATATATGTCGTTTTATTAGTACCTTTGTGCCCTGTTTTCCAAAACTAAATTGTCTAGATCTTTAATATGGGGAAATTGAGAATTCTGTACGTAGCCAGTGAGATTGTTCCCTTTCTGCAGACCACCGAGGTTTCAGAATTTGTCCGCAAACTTCCTCAGGCCATGCAAGAAAAAGGCATGGAAATCCGAATTCTGGTACCCAGATTTGGACTTATAAATGAACGCAAAAATCGTCTCCATGAGGTTGTCCGGTTATCCGGTATAAACATCTCTGTTGGCGAGGAGGAGAAGCCTTTGATCATCAAAGTTGCCTCCATTCCAAATGCGAAACTTCAGGTCTATTTTATTGACAACGAAGACTATTTCCATCGTAAGTCCGTTTTCCATGATAAGGAAAACAAGTTTTATGAAGATAATGATGAACGCGCCATTTTCTTCTGTAAAGGTGTCATTGAAACAGTAAGGAAATTAGGTTGGTCTCCTGATATTGTCCATTGTAACGACTGGATTACCAGCTTCATTCCGTTGTACCTGAAAACGACGTACAAGAATGACCCGCTATTCAAGAATACCAAAACCGTTTTTACCATTTACAACAACTGATTCAGTCACAAATTCAAGATCGATATTCTGCAAAAAGTTAAAATGCTGGATATTGAAGACGGAATGTTGGGCGCCCTGAAGACGGCAGATTACGAAGGTTTTGTGAAATTAGCGGCGCAATTTGCCGATGTAGTATCGGTAGCTGGCGACAATAAAAAACTGGAAGGTTTAGTTAAAAAGATAAAAGAGAAGAAAGTTGAAACCATCGAGAAAGACGATAACTACACGGAGTCCTTTTACAACCTGTATACCGACTTGGTGGGTTAAGACCGGCCTTTTTTTATTTCTGTCTGCTGTATCCTTTATTTCTTGCACGGAGGATACGGCATTACTCGGATTTAAAAAAGATGTCCAACGCATTGGTCTTTTCTATAAAGAATTCGACATCCCGGTAAGAACCATACAGGGTGATTCACTGCGAAGTGATAACGTCCGTATTTTTATTGATGAACCTATCGAAGTAAATCTGGATCGGTTAATGACCGGGAACACCAACGATCCGATTTTCGGGCAAATCAATACAGAACTCTATACGCAATTCATGCCACCCCTAATTAAGGCGCGGCTTGTCAGACAAAACGTGACCCTGGATAAGGTGACGTTAACCTTAATGCACGATTACTACTTTTACGGTGACACAACTGTTGAATCGAGCCATACGTTCCAGGTTAAAAAAATTTTCCGTCAGGGCCTGGATAGAGATCGAAATTTTTACACCAAATCTGAGGTAAGTGTTTTTGAAAATCCTTTAGGAGAAGCAACCTGGATTTTCAACCCGGATACCATCCGAAAACATGTCAAACTGAACAACGATAACAATACAAATAATAACGTTTTAGACAGTCTCTATTTTGAGCTGGATCGTGCATTTGGCCAGGAATTACTCGACTCCCTAAAAACCATTAAGGATACACTGGATATCATTGCCGTTGATAAATTTCAACAGGTGTTCAGAGGCCTTGGTGTTGTTCCAACCAACAGCAATCTGGTAATGGGCTTCAATGGCGGTAACGTTAGATCACGGGTAACAGTTTACTATTTCTACCTGGAAAACGGACAGCAAAAACGAGGGAAGTACGTCTTATTGCTTGGGAATCCATATGTTGGCAGCTACACCAAAATTAGTTACAGCCGAACAGGCACCAACCTAAATGGAGTCACTACAAAGTATACTGATTACGATGTAGCCGATGGATACTCCTACATTCAATCTGGTACGGGATTATTTGCAAAACTGGACATGTCGGAGTTCTATAGTTACTTCGACACCATTAAAAGTCCCCTTTTAAACTCGGTAGAGTTGGTCGTTCCTCTTCCAAACGAATCGGATCGGAAACATTTCAATAAACCGGCCAATCTCTATTATCAGTTTTTAACCAACAACAACAGGTTTTACCGGCCCGTGTATCTTGAAACCAGAGAAGACGGCTTGAACATAGAAAAGATTGATCCTCTTTTTCAACAAACCTACCACTCTGAATTAGGTGACAACTTTGTAGCTCACGCCAGAGGAGACGACAACAGTGGATTGAAAATTCCGTTCACTATTACAACAGAAGGAACCTTCTATCGGGCCTTCTTAACCGAGTATTTTCAATATCAGCTGAACCTGCCCATCATTTACCCGCCAATTAAGTTTGCAGCTCTATATCCATCGGATGCGCCTTTTGGGAAATCTCTCAATGGAGTGTCCTTTCCTAGCAACCAGGTGAAATTACGGGTATACTATTCAAAACCACTTCTAAAATAAGAAATGATCAGGGAGGGAAACCTCCCTTTTTTATTTCGACCTCGTTTATGGTTTTGTGATATTTGCGCAAAATCAGTCTATGTCTAAAGAGATTATTTACTCGCCGGCAGCACCGGAACCCATAGGACCCTATTCACAAGCGGTTCGGTTCGGAAATCAACTTTATGTTTCCGGTCAAATTGCGATCGATCGGAGTACCGGATTAATTGTTTCAAAATCAATTGAAGAGGAAACACGTCAGGTTTTGTCAAACCTTTCGGAAGTTCTTCGGGCCGGTGGAATGGGTTTTGAGCATGTAGTGAAGTGCACCATCTTTCTTACCGATATGAATGATTTTCCGGTC
Source organism: Cyclobacteriaceae bacterium (assembly GCA_049423005.1). Classification (GTDB taxonomy): domain Bacteria; phylum Bacteroidota; class Bacteroidia; order Cytophagales; family Cyclobacteriaceae; genus ELB16-189. The sequence goes on along the minus strand of JBMSPY010000117.1, from coordinate 1,383 downwards.
GTCAATAAAATTTACGGAGAATACTTCACTACCAATCCACCCGCGCGGGAAACAGTCGAAGTAAGAAGACTCCCCAAAGATGTCCGGGTTGAAATTTCATGTATTGCCATTAAGTAACCCCTCCTCACATGACACCCGTGCGCGTGCGATTTGCACCTAGTCCAACCGGTGGACTCCATATTGGAGGTCTGCGCACAGCACTTTATAACTATTTGCTGGCGCGTCAAACCGGAGGAACAATGATTCTCAGAATTGAAGATACCGATCAATCGCGATTTGTTCCAGGTGCTGAAGCCTATATCCAGGAAGCTCTTTCATGGGCTGGAATCCAAATAGATGAAGGTCCTGAGCAAGGTGGACCATTCGGACCTTATCGACAATCGGAACGGAAAGAAATCTATCACCGGCACATTCAGGAATTACTGGAACGGGGAAAAGCTTACTACGCCTTTGATTCGGAGACCGAATTGGAGGACATGCGGAACAAGCTCAAAGAAGAAGGTTCTCATTCATTGCAATACGATCACTCGATCCGAATGAAGATGAGAAATTCACTTACGCTTCCTGCTGAAGAAGTACAAAAACTGATCAGAGAAGGAAAGTATGTGATTCGGATGAAAGTGGAGCCTGGCCAGACCATCATCCTGGAAGATATCATTCGCGGATCTGTAGAATTTGATTCGGGGCAGATGGATGATAAGGTACTCATGAAATCAGATGGCATGCCCACCTACCACTTAGCCAATGTGGTAGATGACCATCTCATGAAGATCACGCATGTTATCCGTGGTGAAGAATGGCTACCGTCTGCTCCGCTTCACGTGATGTTGTATGAAGCCTTTGGATGGCGGGAGACCATGCCCAGATTTGCCCATCTCCCCTTATTGCTCAAGCCGGACGGAAACGGAAAACTTAGTAAGCGAGACGCCGATCAGCTGGGCTTCCCAATTTTTCCGCTTAATTGGACAGATCCACGAACAAATGAATTGGCAAAAGGCTATCGTGAAGAAGGATATTTGCCAGAGGCATTGATAAATTTTCTGGTTTTCCTGGGTTGGAATCCCGGAACAGATCAAGAAATCTTTTCCATGGAACAACTCATCAAATCGTTCTCCATGGAACGTATCGGTAAAGCAGGTGCACGCTTCGACATTATGAAGGCTAAGTGGTTTAACCAGCACTATCTTCGGGCTAAGAGCACTGACGAACTTGGGACCTTGTTGTTGGACATGCTGAAGAAAAAACAAATTGAATGCAGCCAGGAAAAAGCCATCAGCATTGCCGAAGCAATGAAAGACCGAATTACCTTCCCTTCGGAACTATATGCCTCAGCAACTTTTTATTTTAGTAGACCAATATCCTACGACCAAGCTCTGGTGGCAA
>JBMSPY010000116.1:0-7031 GCA_049423005.1 Cyclobacteriaceae bacterium | reverse complement strand
TATTATCAGGCCGTAACTACAGGTGCGGATGGTTCCGATCAGGTGATTTTTTTTGGTTATAGGTTATCCAATTCCGTCCTGATGTCCTATGCCATTTCCTTCAGCTATGTGGTGGTGACTCCTTTGTTACCCTTACTTTGCGGCATTGCTGATTTCACCGGTGATAAAAAGAGATTTATGCGGATGTTCACCTGGATTGGTGGTATTGCCTGCAGTGGTCTTTTCTTGTTTGATGGACCTGAAATGGTGGAGTGGGCTATTATTTGTCTGGTAATGGCCAGTGTAGGTTGGTCTGGCTCAGTTGTTTTTTACGATGCCTACTTACCGGAAATTGTTACTCCAGATCAAACCGATAAAGTCAGTGCGCGTGGCTTTACCATGGGTTACTTCGGGAGCATCATTCTACTGATATCCTGCATTTTAATGATGACCTATAGTACCTCACTTGGTTTTTCAAATGAGGCTTCTGCCATTCGATTTGGTTTTCTACTTGTTGGCGTATGGTGGATTGGATTCGCACAGATTCCATTGAAATATTTGCCCGATCGCCTCCAACCGCGAGCAACTGGTGGTTCCGTTCTGCTTAGTGGTTATAAGGAACTCATTAGCGTTTGGAAGAGGTTAAAGGACCTTAGGGATATTAAAATTTACCTGTTGGCCTTTTTCTTTTTTAATATGGGGGTGCAAACAGTTATGTACCTCGCTGCATTATTCGGTTCTAAAGAATTGAATCTCTCGGGTACCAAACTCATAGCGACAGTTCTGCTCATTCAACTTGTAGGTGCTGGTGGCGCTTGGTTATTTGCCCGATTATCGGGTCGAATTGGTAATAAAAAAACATTGATGACCCTCATTACGGCCTGGTCCATGATTTGCCTCACTGCCTATTTTATTCGTGTGGAATGGGAGTTTTATGCCATTGCCTTTTCTGTGGGTATGGTGATGGGTGGAATTCAATCTCTTTCCCGTGCTACCTATGCCAAGCTAATTCCTAATGACTCTGACGACTACGCTTCTTTTTTCAGTTTTTACGATGTCGTATATAATGTCTCCATTCTCCTAGGTACCTTTTCCTATGGCCTGGTTGAACACATAACCGGAAGCATGCGTAACAGCACACTTGTATTGACTACTTTCTTTTTAATCGGACTGTTTTTTCTGAGATTGGTTCGGATGCCGTTTCCTAGTAAAGCAAGTGCTTGACGGTAAGTCCCTTGTTGATGAGCTGCTTTAGGGAATCAATCCCGATGCGCAGATGCTGATCGGCGAAATGATCGGTAACGATTTTATCACTTTTTTCTGTTTTTACACCTTCAGGAACCATTGGTTGATCAGAAACAAGGAGTAGTGCGCCTGTTGGAATTTCATTATAGAAGGCTGTGGTGAAGATTGTAGCGGTCTCCATGTCAATAGCCATCGCCCGGATTTTTCTGAGGTACTCTTTAAATTGTTCGTCCCATTCCCAAACCATTCGGTTGGTGGTGTAAACGGTTCCAGTCCAGTAGTCGCATCCGGCTTCTCGTATGGTTGTTGAGATTGCTTTTTGCAAAGCAAATGCGGGTAGTGCTGGAACCTCAATTGGAAAATAGTCACCTGAAGTTCCTTCACCGCGGATACCGGCAATAGGTAATATGAAATCACCTAATTGATTTTTCTTTTTTAAACCTCCACACTTTCCTAAAAATAAAGTTGCCTTTGGTTCAATGGCAGACAGGCAATCCATGATGGTAGCGGCGTTTGGACGTCCCATACCAAAATTGATAATGGTAATACCGTCTGCGGTGGCACTGCGCATAGGGCGATCTTCTCCATGAACCTCTACGTTATGCCAGGCTGCAAATTGACGTACATAGCGGTCAAAATTGGTCAACAGGATGTATTTGCCAAATTCTTCTAAAGCTAGACCGGTATAGCGGGGCAGCCAGTTTTCTACGATGGATTGTTTTGTTTTCATAATTGGAGTCCTTTAAAAGGAAGGTATTTGGCTAATTTTACTGAATGTGGCCCTTGAATTTACCTCGCTTTGAGGTCAAAATTATCAAAGAAGATGGTAAAAACCGGATCTTCGATTTGATTCGGAAAAAGTATGTAGTGCTTACACCGGAAGAATGGGTTCGTCAACACTTTGTCCATTACCTGATTTTTCATCTGAATTACCCTAAATCACTTATTCGAATTGAGTCGGGTTTGCAGCTAAATGCCCTTCAGAAGAGATCGGATATTCTTGTGCACCAACGAGACGGAAAGCCTTGGATGTTAGTTGAGTGTAAGGCTCCTGATGTAAAATTGGACCGAAAGTGCTTCAACCAGGCTTTGATTTACAATATGACACTTGGTGCCAATTTTATTTCTGTTACCAATGGTATGCATCATTATTGCTTTCGTTCCGGTGCCCAGGAAGCTCCACCCGAATTCTTACAGGGACTTCCTCGCTACGATGCGTGATCCAGAGGTTCAAATACAATCCTTGCTGGTTAAAATATTTTTTCCATAATCGTTATGGACAGCAAGAATATAATGACCAGGGAGAATAAATTAAGTAACAGTCCGGTCTTTATCATTTCTTTCATCCGGATATAGCCACTGGCAAACAGAATAGCATTTGGTGGTGTTGAAATAGGCATCATGAAAGCGCAACTGGCTGCGAAAGTTACCGGCATAGCCAGGTAAACAGGATTAATACCCGCTCCTTCTGCAATTCCAAAAACTACCGGAACGAATATGGTTACTAAGGCCACATTGCTCATTAACTCTGTAAGCGCCATGGATATGAGTGTTAAAGAGAAGATTAGAACTGTTCCACTTATTTTATTGTCACGGAAGTAAGATCCGATCTGCTCAACAATTCCAGATTTCTCCATTCCCTCAGCAAGTGCCATTCCACCGCCAAACAACAACAAGATTCCCCATTGCATTTCTTTCATGTCCTTCCACTCCAATAGACTTTTCCCGGTATGCCCCGACGGAATCAGAAACATCAAAATTCCTCCCCCGATGGCTATAGATGTATCGTCAAGAAAATTTCCGCCGGCTAGCTGATTGATTCCTTGCCGGAAAATCCAAAAGAAACAGGTAAAGCCAAATACCCATAAAACCCTTCGTTCCATTGGACTCATCGGACCCATCTCATCCAATTTGTTTTTTATTAACTCTCCTGATCCTTTAATCGAGTCCAGATTATTTCGATAAAGAATTTTTGTTATGATGAGGTAGCACGATGCCAGCACCAAAAGCATAAGAGGAATTCCAATAATCATCCAGTCCGCAAACGGTACATCTGTACCGTATGTTCTTTTAACATGCCCTACCATGACCACATTGGGTGGTGTTCCGATTATGGTGGCCATCCCACCGATACTTGCCGAATAAGCGATTGCCAACATTAGTCCTGTCGCGAATTTTGAGAACCTGGGATCGTTCTCCATATTCAAGTCACGGGAAATGAGACTTGTTACCGAGGATGCAATGGGCAACATCATGATGGCTGTTGCGGTATTGCTGATCCACATACTAATTAAGGCTGTTGCTAACATGAAGCCTAAAATAATTCCGTTGCCACTCGTGCCGGTCATTCGTATAAGGGTCAGTGCTATGCGTTGGTGCAGCCGATACTTCTCAAGGCCGAGGGCCAGAATAAATCCACCCATGAAGAGAAAAATTACCGGGTCCCCATAGGGCTGTGCAGCTTCTTTCATTGTCGTTATTCCTGCCAGAGGCATAATTACCAGTGGCAGCAGAGAAGTGATGGGAATTGGAACGGGTTCAGTTATCCACCATAAAACCATCCACGCGCCGATGGAAACAACAGATTTTGCATGCCCGGGAAAGATCGACTCAGGCAGCAATAGTTGGAGCAGAACAAAAAGAGTCGGACCACCAATTATGGCGATTCTTTTGACAAGGGAAGAATTCATAGGCAATAGGTCTCCTAAAGTAATTCAAATTTGAATTACCTGAACCTAGTTTGTGATGCTTCGGAATGGTTATTCGGCAGCTACTGAAGGCTCAGAACCAGTCTTGGAATTGCCAGGCTTAACGACGATTTCTCTTCCGTCGAGTGTGCTGTTATCCAGAGACTCAATAGCCCTCTTTGCTTCATCTTCATTCTCCATTTCCACAAAGCCATATCCCTTGGAACGGCCTGTGTCACGGTCTCTGACGATTTTTACTGAATTGACCTGCCCAAATGCGGCAAACGCCTTTTCAAGATCCTCTTTCCTGGTCTTGAAATTAATGTTGGCGACAAAAATATTCATGACGATAGTATTTGGGTACCAAACTTACCTCCGTCACAAAGAAGATCATTTGTTGCTAAAATTCCAAAAATGTAGTTGGTAACGCAGTGATCGCGTGTTGATTTGGTAGCAGTTTAGTGTTGCTCCATTAACTCTTTGGCGTACTTCAATGCAGTTGCCGATGGAGAATTTCCCGAAATGATACGGGCAAGCTCTTCAATGCGCAAATGAGGTTCTAAAAGTTTTATTTGGCTGGATACTCTATCTGCTCCACTTTCCTTAAATACTACATAATGCGCATTGGCCATTGCTGCAATTTGCGCTAGATGTGAAATCGAGATGACTTGGTGCTTTTGAGACATTTTTCTCATCAATTGACCAAGCTTGAGTGCGATGTCTCCGGAAATTCCTGCGTCAATTTCATCAAGGATAAGGGTAGGCATTGATGTCCGCTCCGCCATAACGTATTTGACCACAAACATGAGTCTGGAAAACTCGCCACCCGAAGCGGTTTCAGCAATTGGACGTGCGGCTACACCTTTATTGGCACTGAACAGCATCGCCACACGATCCATGCCGGAAGGTCCTGGTTTTTCACATTCATGTTCAATATTAAAATGTGCATCTGGGATTCCTAACTCCTTCAACAGACGTTCGACTTCTGAACTGATTTTTTTTAAAACTTTCTTTCTGGACTCTGACAGTAATTCAGCTTTACTGATAACTTGATTTCTTAGCTTTTCGACAGTAGTGCTGGCTTTACTGATTTCCTCATCAAGATGATCTGTTTTATAAACTTGCTCGGAGAGTTTTTGTCTGAGATTCAGTAATTCTTTTATAGAGGTTGCGCGGTGCTTGCGTTGAAGTTGGTACAGTAGGTCCAGTTTTTCCTGTGCCTCTATAATTTTTTCGGGATCAACATCAATATCTTCTGCCTTGGCATTGATCTCAGCTTCCAGATCCTCCAGTTCAGTTTTTAAGGACTCCAACCGATGTAATAAGTCGGCGTAGGAGGCATCATAGGAAGAGATGCTGTTTAAAAGTGAACGCACTTCAGTCAAAATTTTCCGACCCGAGTACTCTCCATCACTCAATAAATTTAGGCTATGTTGAAGCTTGGTTCGGATCAGTTCAGCATTCTCCCCAACCTTTACCCTCGCTTCAAGAATCTCCTGGTCACCTTCTTCCAATTGAAGCTTATCTAATTCCTGAAATTGAAAGCGGGTATAATCGGCTTCCAGTCGTAATTTATCTGCCTCTGATTCTAATTTCTGAAGGAAACTTTCGGCGTCCCGAAACTGGGTCCATAGTGTTGCATACTGCTTTAGTGATTCCGCATTACCTGCGTAAGCATCAATGAATTTTAATTGAAAAGGCTGCTCACCCAGCTCAAGTGTTTCGTGTTGCGAATGGATGTCCATCAAACGATAACCAACCTTTCTCAGGACATCCAAATTAACCGGAGTGTCGTTGATGAAGGCACGGCTCTTTCCTAATGGGCTGATTTCTCTTCTTAAAATGGTTTCAGTGCTGTAATCGAGTTCCAACTCACTGAAAAGTGATTCTAGCTGATAAGTACCAATCATAAAAGTGCCTTCGGTGACGCACTTTTCCGATTCATCGAGAAGCACTTTTGTGTCAGCGCGGTTTCCGAGTAATAATCCGAGTGCCCCAAGAATAATTGATTTCCCGGCACCCGTTTCGCCGGTAATCACATTAAAACCTTTATCAGGAGTCATTTCCAGATTTCGGATTAAGGCATAATTCCTGATGGTCAGATGCTTGAGCATTGTTTACTTAAAATCGACTCAGTTTGAAATAATCTTTTGGTAAATCGTACGCTTTGGGTCTATGGAAGTAAGAATATCATAAGCTTCTCGTCGTACGCCTAGGTTGCCTGACGATAAAATATTAACGATTTCCGTTGATTTGGAATCAAAGAAGGTGATGACAGCGATTGAAGTAGGATTGATTGTCCATGCCTTCTTTACTTCTTTAAGAACATCCAGCACAACGGTTCGGCTCTGATCTGGATTTTTATCAAAATTATCCAAAGCCAATCGATGAAATTTATATGTGTTTTTTCTCATCTCAAGCATTTGAGGGTTGTTAATGCTCTCAATCAGACTGTACCTGTTTCGGCTGCTGGAAAGGGCTTGCCAGCCGGCTCGACCTGAAGACTGGGCATTGTTTACGACCATCAACGCTTTTTGAAAATAGGGGGTGCCACCCAATTCACTGAAAGAATCGTAATCCATTCCAATAATGATGTAAGCATAAAAGGCCAACATGGACGTTAAGTTGCCCAAATAGGAATTATCGTTGTATTCCAGTGGTTGACTCTCAATGTATTCAAATTCCCAATCTCGGTCTGCAAAGTTGAGCACTACCGATTCATAATTGGTATTGAACACTGGTCTTCCAGAGGTGATCTGCGCGCTAGCCTGAAAATTTCCAATGGATGGCATCTTACTGATATTCAAAAAAATGGAGCTATTGATGCGCTCGTGGTTTTTATAGGTGTCGTTAGTCCATTTGCGGGTATTTAAAAAATTGGCAATCGCCCTTTCCATATCATTGAATACGGCCCGATCTGAAGTTTGTACCTGATCGGCATTGATCACAACTTTTACATTGAGTTCTTGAGCCTGAGCGATACCCCAGGCCATCGGGAATACCAATACGATCAGATGCTTAAACATGGATTTTTTCAAAAATGAAATTTACGATATCGCTGGCAACTTCCCGCTTGGGTTTTAGGTCGTAGCTGATGCTGCCTCCATCTCTAGCTAAAAG
>JBMSPY010000115.1:0-7042 GCA_049423005.1 Cyclobacteriaceae bacterium | reverse complement strand
AGCCCGACCGCAAGGACCGGGCTTTTTTTATATGCCTCTGGCTAGAGCTGTTAGTGTTGTTTCGGACAAGAGCTGTTCCGGACTTTAGTCCGGAACTCTAATAAAAAGCTACTACAGACTTCAGTCCGAAACTCCTACTTCAACCCATACTTATCAATCAAATAAACCATCGCGGCCATCGACGCAGCGCCAAGTTCAAGCTCGCGCTTGTCGACTTTATCAAAAGTGTCTTCCGGAGTATGGTGATAATTGAAATAGCGCTGCGAGTCTGGTAAAAATCCAAGCAGCGTCACGCCTTGGTCCTGTAAGGGGCCAATGTCTGCGCCTCCTCCCTCCTGACTAAAATCCGTCAGTCCGTATGGTTCCAGGAGTGTCTTCCAAGCTTGAATAGATTTTTTGATGGACTCCTTAGTCTTTCCAATAGTAAAGCCACGAGGCGTAAAACCGCCACGGTCCGATTCAATAGCCGCAAGATGTTTTTCCTTATTAATCTTTGCCAACTCTGCATACTTAAGACCACCGCGAAGTCCGTTCTCTTCATTCATAAACATCACAGCGCGAATGCTTCGGTTCGGACGAATGCCAAGGGCTTTAAAAATTCTTAATACTTCAATCGACTGAACACAGCCCGTTCCATCGTCATGAGCTCCCTGACCAAGATCCCAGGAATCAAGGTGACCACCAACAACAATATATTCGTTTTTATTTGTCGTGCCACGGATCTCACCAACTACATTAAAGGAAGGCGCGTCGGGTAAAGTCCGTGCATAGGTTTCGATGTAAACCTGAATTTTTTCGTCACCCTTAATCAATTTGCTCAGTAGTTCAGCGTGACGAGTTGCGATCGCTACAGCAGGAATTTTAGGGACATCGGGAGCATACCGCATGGAACCAGTGTGCGGATAATCTTCCAGATTTACACCCATAGAGCGAACGATAACGCCTACTGCTCCATATTTAGCCGCTTCACTGGCGCCACTACCGCGCTGATCCACCGCGCCACCATAAGCCGAAAAAACCTGAATCTTCGTTGGATCCATTGGTCGGTTGAAGAATACAAACTTGCCTTTAACACCTTGCTCACCTAGAGCCTTCAACTCATCAAAGCTTTTCACTTCAACCACATGAGCCAATAAGCCCTGTGAGCCAGTTCCTACAGAACCACCCAATGAAGCAATTTGAATTGGCTCGGTCCCCATTTTTCTGGAATGTACGATCCGGCCATGCTCACCTTGCCCACGCTCCCAATGCGGCACCATAACAGGCTGAAGCCAAACGGAATCAAATCCAAATTCCTCCATTACCTGACGAGTGTACTCCACGGCTGCAGCGGCACCGGGTGAGCCCGACAATCGCGCCCCGATTCGGGTGGTAAGATGCTCCAACACCGGATAGGATTGTCCGCGTGCTAATGCCTCATCAAAAATTTGCCGAATTACAGCTTCGTCACTTTGCTGTGCGCTGACGTTCAATATCAGGGCAAGGGAAAAGAAAAAAGTCAGTTTCAATTTCATGAGCATGATTTTACCCCAATATACTGATACCCAATAAACCAGAATAATCTTATTCCGGAAACGGAATTAAAAAACCTCCATCAGCTTTTCCAGACCGATTCCACGCGAGCCTTTGATCAACACGGTAGCATGCTGAATCGGATGTGCACGCAGGTAAGTCATAAGCTCATCGCGAGATGAAAAAGCGATCGCTGCGGAACATGTCTCTCTGGCTTTTGACATGAGTGATCCACATAATAAAACTTCTGAAAATTCAGACTCATGGAGCAACGATCCAATGCGTAAGTGCTCCTTGTCTGATTCTTCCCCGAGTTCATACATATCACCAACAATGGCAATCTTTTTTTCACCGGGTAACGAGCGAAGATTAAGAATTGCCGCCTCCATAGAACTGGGGTTGGCGTTATAGGCATCCAGAATCACGGTGTTTGAGCCTGCGTGAACAATCTGCGAGCGCATGTTGGAAGGTCTGTATTCGGATACAGCAAGAGCAGCCTCACTAGCCGACACGCCAAAAAATTTTCCAATACACAAGGCCGCTGCAATGTTTTCAAAATTATAGACACCAGTGAGATGCGTTAAAATTTCCGGTCCGCCGTCAGCACGGATAACCAAATACGGATCACCCTTCAACAGTTCAACATGAATAAAGTCACCGGCTGAAGGGTAGAGTATCGGCTCTGAAAACCGCCGGATCATCGGCGCGAGAATAGGATTTTGAGAATTGACAAAAATTTTACCGGATTGGTTGATCAAATGCTGATACAACTCCGTCTTTCCTCTGATGATATTTTCAAATCCTCCGAATGTTCCAATGTGTGCCTTACCAATATTGGTAATGAACCCATGAGTGGGTAGAGCAATGGAACTCAATAAGGCAATTTCACCAACATGGTTAGCGCCCATTTCAATAATGGCGATCTCCGTTTCCTTTTTCAAGGATAATATCGTCAACGGAACACCAATGTGATTATTTAAATTTCCAACAGTAGCCTGTGCTCTGAATTTTTTGGATAGTACAGAATACAGAAGCTCCTTACTGGTGGTTTTCCCATTAGATCCCGTCAGACCAATTACCGGTATGTCCAATTGCTTGCGATGGTATCTGGCCAAATCCTGAAGCGCGGTAAGTACATCTGAAACAAGAATAGCTTGTGGAAGTTCGCCATAGCGGGGATCATCAACCACAACCCAGCGGGCACCCAGTTCAAGCGCGCGTTGGGCAAACTCATTGCCATTAAAATGTTCACCCTTTAAAGCAAAAAAAATACTTCCCGGAAGAATCTTTCGGGTATCCGTAGAGATGAGTCCAGACTCAGAATATTTTTGGTACAGGGAAAGGATGTCCATATTTTGCGAATCAGGATAACAAGTTCCAAAGATACACGTTCAGTTGGTGATGAAATCGCTAAAGACCCTGCTGATTCTCAGCTGCTCACTGTTCCTCAAAATTGGGCAGGGTCAGGAGCTACAGTTTACACAGGAATTCGAAATGAGTGTCCTCCAGAATGGGTCACAGGTCTCCATGCCATTGGCCGGAGGCCTGAATAACATTCAACTGAACACCATTGATGTTAACGGCGACGGTAAAGATGAAATCGTTGTTTGGGAACGCACCACCAATTCAGTCAAAATCTTTGAGCGCACGAATGCGGATCGTTTTCGTCTGCTCAAAAACGGAGAAAAACAATTTCCCCAAACACTGCGATCTTGGTTACTGTTAAGAGATTTCAATGGCGATGGAAGGAAAGACCTATTTTCCGGTGATCCGTTCGGCGTACGTGTATGGGTAAACACAACAACAACCGGGTCTACCATGCTCACCTGGAGACCTTTCCATCCAGGCTTCTTGCTGCTCACTGAAGGTTTTTCAGGAACCATTCCGATTAAAGTAAATGAGAATGACATCCCTGCAATCGTTGATGTAGATGGCGACGGCGACCTGGATATTTTGAATACCCGCTTTGTTGGCAACAGCACCATCGAATACCACCAAAATTTAAGTATCGAAAGAACCGGTAAGAAAGACTCTTTACAAATGAAAAAAGTCACCGAGCAATGGGGGCAACTTCAGGAATGCGGATGCGGAGAGTTTTCCATCGCAAAGCCTTGCCTAATTGTCAATGGCCGAACTACACATACCGGAGGCAAAGCACTCAATACCATCGACATCGATAACGACGGCGATCAGGATCTGCTTTTTGGAGAAGAAAATTGTGATCAGCTCTTCCTGCTGCGCAATAAGGGAAATGCTTCACAGGAATTTTTTGACTCCTGGGAAAACTTTCCACAGACCACATCAGCAGTTATTCCGGTCTTTCCAACGAGCTTTATTGAGGATGTGGATGGTGATACACATGATGAACTCATCGTCTCGGTTAATGGCGCTGTCCGACTTTCACCCGAATCAGATCCCGCAAACAGCATCTGGAAATACCGTAAGGGAGCGATTGATTTTGAGCTCGTTCAAAAGAATTTTCTTCAAGACCAGATGATCGACGTAGGAGATGAATCACGCCCGGCTGTTTTTGACATCGATGCGGATGGTGATTACGATTTGATTATTTCTTCGGCCTATCCAGTACCCGGTAAATCAGGAATCTTTTTGTTCGAAAATACAGGAACCCCGACCAGTCCGGTACTGACTTTAAAAACAAAGGATTGGTTTGATTTATCGAAAAGAGGTCTTTACAACCTGCGACCTTCCTTTGCAGACATTAATGCTGACAGAAAAACAGATTTGATAGTAACGGCCACCTCATCAATAAATGGACTGACAGAAATTTATTATTTAGCCAATGAAAAATACTCTGGATTTGAATCAACCGCTGAATTAAAAAAAATATCTGACGTCATACTCGAAAGAAATCAGGTAATCCGTCTAAGAGATATCAATGGAGATTTATTTCCGGACATCCTGACCTTTAATAGCGTCGGAGAATTGGAGTATTTGAAAAACACTGGCTCAAATTCTTTTGTTTCCGAAATCAAAGGATTCGCAGGATTAAGTGCTGAGTCGTCACGCTCTTTTGCTGCACTTGACATCGCAGATGTTAATGGAGATTATCAGGAAGACCTTTTAATTGGGCATCGAAATGGTCGCTTGTCCATAGTAACCAACTTCCGAAACGGACAATTAGACTTCAAAAATTATTTACTCGGAGATACCGGAGAAGAAATAACAACCGAATTTCAATCAGGGCGGAGTGCACATCCTGTTGTTGTTAATCTTTTCGGAAGTCCATACCCATCGATTCTTATAGGAACCATGACCGGAGGGTTGTTCCTGTTAAAAAATCAGTTCAATGAAACGCCGACCGGAAAACCTCGATTCACTGCTTTTCCGAATCCAGTAAATAACGGAGACATCGTGCGTGTGTACGGCGATCGAGAGGCCACCGTACAGGTTTACTCAGCCGAAGGCAAAAAAATCGTCGACGGAAAACCGCTGATGGCCGGAGTTGAAACCCCACTTTCTCTACCGGATCTCACACCCGGAGTCTACATGATAATTTTTCGGACAGGTGGAAAAAAATATTCCTTCCGACTGATTCGAAACTAAACAGTCAGGTCCTGCCCAGGACTTTGTACTTTTGTGACCTGTGACCACACAACCTGATTTCGCCGTGTTGTTCGATATGGACGGAGTACTTATCGACAGCAATCCGTTTCATAAAATTGCACTGCAGCAATTTTGTCTTAAACATGGCCACCAGCTTTCCGAGGAAGAATTAAGAAAACGGATCTACGGCCGCACCAACCGCGATTGGATCACCAATCTTTTTGGTTCTATTTCCGAACAGCTACTGCGCCAGTATGCCGATGAAAAAGAGGCACTATTCCGTGATTTATATAAAAACGATGTAAAGCCCTTGAAGGGGCTCATAACCTTTCTGGATATCCTGGTCCAAAACAATATACCCAGAGCAATTGCTACTTCAGCTCCGAGAGCAAATGTGGATTTCACGCTTCACCATACTGGCCTGGGAAAATATTTTGATGTCATCCTGGATGAATCTTTTGTTACCAAAGGCAAACCAGACCCGGAAATTTATCTGCGAACAGCTGCAGCCGTAGGGTTCGCACCAAAACAATGTTTTGTTATGGAAGATTCGCTTTCAGGAATTGCATCTGGATTGGGGGCAGGCGCTAAGGTCATTGCACTGGCCACGACACATGAAAAACACGAACTCAACCATGCAAACCTTGTTATCGATGATTTTTCAGAACTCCGATTGGAGGATCTCATTAAACTCATGAACTAGATGGAGCTTATCACTGACCCGAAACACAAAGCAGGATTTGTAAGTATCGTTGGTAAACCCAATGTTGGAAAAAGCAGTCTGATGAATAAGTTGACGGGTGAAAACCTGTCAATCATCACATCCAAAGCACAAACTACCCGACACCGGATTATGGGCATGTTGAATGGTCCGGACTTTCAAATTGTATATTCCGACACCCCAGGAATTCTGGAACCTAAGTACGAACTGCACAAGGCCATGATGAACTACGTCAAGGTATCGCTGGAAGATGCTGATGTAATTCTTCTCGTAGTTGAGTGGGGTGAATCGTTTGATGAGAAATTATTTCAGCCGATCAGTAGAGCGAAAGCGCCAATAATTTTACTCATCAACAAAACAGATCTGGGCGATAGAAAAGAGGAAGAAAAAAAATGTAACGACTGGAAATCCAAGACAGGCGCACAACGCGTCATTGCTGTGTCGGCAAAAACTGGATACCACCTCGATCTTGTATTACCGGCTATTCAGGATCTCATCCCGTTTCATCCGCCTTATTTTCCTAAAGAGGAATTCACGACACGAAGTGAACGGTTTTTTGCTTCAGAAATTCTGCGTGAAAAGATTTTTCTAAACTATAAACAAGAGATTCCCTACAGTTGTGAGGTCGGTATCGAATCATTTAAAGAAGAAGATAAAATCATAAAAATCAGAGCTATCATTTTTGTTGAGCGGGAATCACAAAAAGGTATTCTGATTGGGAAGGGTGGCTCATCGCTGAAGATCGTAGGATCACAGGCCCGAGAGGATATGGAGTCCTTTTTTGCAAAAAAGATCTTTTTGGAAACAACCGTAAAAGTGGCCGCCGACTGGCGCAAAGAAAAAGCCAGGTTAAAACAGTTTGGTTATCTGGAGTAAGCCTTTCAGCAAGTCTTCTGGAGAAATTTTGCCACCTTTGCGGCTCAAAAACCGATTTTCGGAATCATGTCCAATATCGTAGCTATTGTTGGAAGGCCCAATGTGGGCAAATCAACGCTCTTCAATCGACTGGTTGAAAAGCGTCAGGCCCTCATGGACGATATGCCTGGAGTTACACGCGACCGACATTATGGCCATGCCGAATGGTGTGGTAAATTTTTTACCGTAATCGATACCGGAGGATATGTAACTGGTTCGGAAGACAAGTTTGAATCCCAAATCCGCAAACAGGTGGAGATGGCTGTGGAAGAATGTACTGCAGTCATTTTTATGGTGGATTGTAAGGATGGACTTACCGGTTTCGATAAG
>JBMSPY010000114.1:0-7076 GCA_049423005.1 Cyclobacteriaceae bacterium | reverse complement strand
GGTTATATTATTTTTTGCAGCGTGTGTAGCCAGTTCGCGCAGACCATCGGCCGCCAACTTCAATTCATCGCTGGTGGCGGGTTTTCCGGTGAATACGCCAAGTGCGGAATGAAAGGGTCCGGTCAGTAACGCAGAGCCCAGTACCGATGCGCAGTCGATAGCAGCTTTGTTTTGGTCGATGGTTTTTCTGCGCTCAGTTTCGTTGGGACTGATTAGAGATTGTCCTGGTCCGTTGATGGTGACCGCGACGCGATCCAGCTTTAGTTCATCGAGTTTTTTTCGCCAGGATATCCAGTTATCTGGTTTCGTATCGAAGATTGGTATTTCGACTCCGGTGTATCCGATGGAAGCAATTTCTTCCAGGACAGGAAATAGCGATTCATTGATTTCCGTGCCCCAGAGGAGCAGGTTCATGCCGATATTATTTCGCATTGGGGAGTTTGTTTGGTAAGCCATTCACAACTCCTCAATTACGGAAATTCAGCTCATTCATTCAATGGATTTCCTGAACTAAGCTTTGACTGATTTTGTCTAAGAGCTACCTGAGCTTGTCGAAGCTGTGGCTGAGCTTGTCGAAGCTGTGGCTGAGCTTGTCGAAGCCAGAAGCCACCGACTAATCCTCCTCTACAAAATTCAAATCCCGATGGAAAGTTTCTTGTATCAGTAACAAGGAAAGAAGTGCAACAGCAGCGGTCGCAATTCCAATGATCATAGCGCCTGTGATCCAGCCTAACTGAAGGTCTTCACGAAGCCAGTGAAATAACAACGTTAATGGAATAACAGTGCCTCTGATGAAATTGGGTGTGGTGGTAGCTACCGTGCTGCGCAAGTTTGTTCCAAACTGTTCGGCAGCTACTGTAACGAAGATCGCCCAATAGCCAAAACCAATTCCCAGGAAAAAAGTAGTGACGTAGAAAAAGTTTACTGAAGTATTGGGTTGGTAGAGATACAGCAAAATCGTTGCCAGTTCGATAAGCACAAAAAGGGCAACGGTCTTTTTGCGGCTTTCCAGATTCTGACTGATCACGCCACTCATAATTCCTCCGACGGTTAAGCCGAGATAACTATACATAATCGAATTTCCGGCCGTAACTGCACCTTCGATACCAAGGGCTTTGGCAAACTCTGGCGAAAAGGTTACCAAAATGCCGATGCCATACCACAATGGAAGCCCGATGAAGATGCAACCCATGAACTTTAAAAACCGACCCTTGTGATTAAAGAGCATGAAAAAATTTCCTCTGGATATTTTGCTCTCCTGCTCACGCAGCTTCAGAAAAATACCTGATTCAAAAACAGAAACACGTGCAATCAACAGCAACAACCCAAGGCCACCACCTATAAAATAGGCTATGCGCCAATCGAATTCTTTAACAACGATATTGGCTACTACTGCACCCAACACCCCAACGGCTGCAATGAGCATCGTACCATAACCGCGAAGTCTTGTGGGAAGAATTTCGGCTACCAGCGTAACGCCGGCACCCAATTCTCCGGCTAATCCAATGCCGGCAATAAAACGCAAAATCTCGTATTGAGTCACATTCGTAACAAAGCCATTGGCGATGTTGGCCAACGAGTACATTAGAATCGAACCAAATAAAACGGAAAGCCGGCCGCGCTTATCGCCGAGTATACCCCAGATGATACCTCCAACCAGTAGACCACCCATTTGCACTTGAAGCAAATATTCCCCCAGATTGGTCACTTGTTCACCATCCGGAATCCCCAAGCCAATCAAACTGGGCTTCCGTACGATGCCAAAAAGCAGCAGATCGTAGATGTCGACAAAATAACCCAGTGCGGCCACAATGACCGGAACGCTGAACAACTGGCGGATATCTTCTTTCTTCATGGTTGAATTTTATCAAATTTAGGCCTTGTCTTCAAAAAACCAATCCCCCGGCTTAAATTCGGTCCCCATCCACATAAAATCTGTCGATGGCTTTCCGATACTATTTTTAATATCGCAACATCAATCTATGACTATGAAAAAATTAGTACTCCTTCTGATGATGGCCACCTCAATGGTGGTGTTTGCTCAGAAAAAACAAGCTGCCGTAGCGAAGCCTACGATCGGCTTTGACGAAAAACTCTACGATGCGCTCGAATGGCGCAGCATTGGACCATTCCGTGGTGGCCGATCGGCTTCCGTTACGGGGGTTCCTGGAAAACCCAATTTGTATTACTTCGGTTCAACCGGAGGCGGCGTTTGGCGCACGACCGATGGTGGTAATACCTGGGACAATATTTCTGATGGTTATTTCGGTGGCTCTATCGGATCCGTAGCTGTTAGTACCTGGGATAATAATGTTATCTATGTCGGCGGTGGCGAGGCTACTGTTCGCGGTAACGTTTCCTACGGCTATGGCATGTGGAAGTCTACAGACGCCGGTAAAACATGGACACCATCCGGGCTGAAAAATTCAAGACACATTCCTAAGATCCAAATTCATCCAAAAAATCCTGATCTGGTTTACGTGGCCGTTCTTGGCGATCTGTTCAAGTCTTCCGATGAGCGCGGTGTCTATCGTTCCAAAGACGGCGGAAAGACCTGGGAGCGTATCCTGTTTGCAAACGCCGATGCCGGAGCAGTTGATTTGTGCATGGATCCGAACAACCCACGCATTATCTACGCTTCAACCTGGAGGATTCGCCGTACACCCTATAGTTTGGAAAGCGGTGGCGAAGGTTCTGCACTTTGGAAAAGTACAGATGGAGGTGATTCGTGGACCAATATTTCTACGAATGAAGGAATGCCTAAGGGAACCTGGGGAATTGTTGGCGTTTCTGTTTCTCCTGTTAATTCTAATCGCGTTTACGCCATCATCGAAAACGATTTGGGTGGTGTATACCGTTCCGATGATGCCGGAAAATCCTGGCGTCGCATGAACGAAGACCGCAACCTGCGTCAGCGTGCCTGGTATTATTCAAAGATTATGGCGGACACCAAGGACGAGGATATGGTCTATGTGATGAATGTGGCGTACCACCGTTCCAAGGACGGCGGTAAAACCTTCCAGGCTTTTAATGCACAGCACGGTGACCACCACGATTTGTGGATCTCGCCGGAAGACAATCAGCGTATGGCCATTGCGGATGATGGTGGTGGACAGGTTTCCTTTGATGGAGGAGAAAACTGGAGCACCTACATGAATCAGCCAACGGCACAGTTCTACCGCGTAACAACCGACAATAGCTTCCCTTACCGGATCTATGGTGCACAGCAAGATAACAGCACTGTCCGTATTCCGCACCGCACTGATGGTGGAACCATTGGACTGCAGGATTGGCAAACAACTGCGGGCGGTGAAAGCGGTCACCTTGCTGTTGATCCTACCGATAATGAAATCGTCTATGGTGGCAGCTACGACGGTTACCTGGAATCACAAAATCACCGTAACAATGAAAGCCGCCGGATCAATCCCTGGCCAGACCTTCCGATGGGCCATGGTGCAGAAGGAGCGAAGTATCGCTTTCAGTGGAACTTCCCTATTTTCTTCTCACCACACAATCCCAAAAAATTATATGCGGCTTCCCAGAATTTGCACGTATCCTATAATGGTGGAGAAAGCTGGGACATCATCAGTCCTGATTTGACCAGAAACGATCCAAGCAAGATGGGATCTTCCGGTGGTCCAATCACGAAAGACAATACATCCGTCGAATACTACTGCACTATTTTTGCGGTAGCTGAATCTCCTTTTGAAAAGGATTTGATTGTTGCTGGTTCTGACGATGGTTTGCTGCACATCACGCGTGATGGTGGTAAAGAGTGGAAAAAAATTACACCTCCACTTCCGGAATGGTCGATGTTCAACAGTGTTGAATTTGATCCCTTTGTAAAAGGAGGAATTTATGTGGCAGCTACTCGTTATAAGCTAGGAGATTATCAGCCGTATCTCTACAAATCAAAAGATTACGGTGCAACTTGGACTAAAATAACCGATGGTATCGATGCGGGTCACTTTACCCGTGTGCTACGTGCCGATCCTAAGCGCGCCGGATTGTTGTATGCCGGAACTGAATCCGGTATGTACATTTCTTTTGATGACGGCAACAGCTGGAGGCCCTTTCAACTTAATCTTCCAATTGTTCCAATCACAGACCTTACCCTTAAAAATGATAACCTTATTGCAGCGACACAGGGCCGCAGCTTCTGGTTGATTGATGACCTGACTCCGTTACATCAGCTCAATGATAATGTAGCCAAGAGCGATGTGCACTTGTATAAGCCGATGCCAAGCTACCGCATGGGTTCAGGTTGGGGCTGGGGACGTCCTTCCAAAACGGAAGGAAAAAATCATCCCGGTGGAGTGATGATCCATTATTATGTGAAGGACACAGCCAAAATCGCTGCTGCTTTGGAAATCATGGATAAGGATGGAAAACTGATTAAAAAGTATTCCACTAAACCTGATCGTAAGGCCAAAGAGGAACAGCTTCCTAAGCTCAAGCCAGGCATGAACCGGTTTGTCTGGAACATGCGTTATCCGGATGCAGAGGGTTTTGATGGTTTGATTTTATGGGCAGGCGGATTGACAGGCCCTCGTGCCATGCCGGGTACTTACAAAGCAAAACTCACGGTAAACGGAAAATCTCAGGAAACTGAATTCGAGCTTCTCAAGGATCCACGGACCTCAGGCTCTCCTTCAGATATTCAGGAACAGTTTAATTTCCTGATGGCAGTTCGCGATAAGCTCACCGAAACGCATCAGGCGATTAAAAAGATTCGCACCGCACGGGAACAGATTAATAAAGTAACTGAACCCATGCGTGGTAAGGCTGAGATGAAGGAAATCACAGATTTATCCAAGGCTATGCTGGATGAGATGAAGAAGATAGAAGAGGCTTTGTATCAGACCAAAAACAGAAGCGGTCAGGATCCACTGAACTTCCCTGTACGACTCAATAACAAGCTGGCGGCACTGAATTCTGAGGCTACGGCAAGTGATTTTCGTCCGAACGAACAGACTAAAGCTGTTTACAAGGAGATCACCGGACAGATTGATGCGCAACTGAATGCCTTGAATAAAATTTTCAACGAGCAGGTTCCCAAGTTCAATGAAATGGTGAAGGCTAAACAGATTAATGCCATCCAGTTGAATTGATCCTGACGAATTTGTCACACGAAAAAGGCCGGAACACTCCGGCCTTTTTTATTGAGCAAGATTTTGAATCGCTCTCTCCAGGTCCTCCGGCGTATCAATGCCTGCTGTTTCCAGATCGGTTAGGCCTACCTGAATTCGATAACCATTTTCCAGCCAGCGCAGCTGCTCCAAGGACTCCGACTGCTCCAAAGCGGAAACAGGAAGTTTCGTGATTTGTTCCAGAATGTCTGTGCGGTACGCGTAAATACCAATGTGTTTCTTGTACTCAAATAACTCGTGCCATTCCTGGCTACCGGCCGACCGCTGATAGGGAATAGGATTTCGACTGAAGTATAAGGCCTTACCGTTTAGATCGGTAATTACTTTCACCACATTCGGATCCTGAACGTTTCGCTCCTCTGTGATTACTTTGGCCAGTGTAGCCAACTCCGTCTTTCCATCTAATAAACCTGCGAGTAAATCAATTTGAGATGGATCAATAAAGGGCTCATCACCCTGAATGTTGATGACATAATCAAACGACCCGCCAGCTTTGGCCAATGCCTCGCGGCAGCGGTCTGTTCCGCTCGGATGTTGAGTTGCAGTCAAAATAACCTCACCAAAATTCTTAACATGGGTAGCAATCCGCCCGTCGTCGGTGGCCACCACAATCCGGGAAAGGGAGTTACATTTTTTACATTGCTCATAGACCCTCCGAATCATGGACTTGCCACCAATATCGGCAAGCGGCTTTCCCGGAAATCGGGTTGAGGCAAAACGGGCAGGGATGACTCCAAGGATACGCATCAGGATTTCTTTACTTTAAGGGTGGAAGCCTCCACATCTACCACTACCACCGATTCTCCCTTCTCAATAAATTCCCCACGTGTGAAGGCATCATAAATTTTTTCACCGATTTGGACCTTACCACCTGGTCTCAACAACGTGTAGGCTACACCTGATGTTCCAATCGCCACTTCAGGGACAAAGTTGGCTGTGTAACCTTTATTTTTTTCTTGTGTATCCGTGAGGGCAATATTTTGAAAGGCTTTGGTATTGGCCAATCGAGATCCACCTGCAAACAACAGGAACATTCCTCCGGCAAAACCTCCTAAGGCCACCATTCCGGCCATGAGAATATCCGTTCCTGGAACAAGATCAAAGTTGAAGTAATCATTATCCAGCATAATGAGGATGAGCGATCCAATCGTAAGGGCAATTCCAGTTATTCCCGCTACACCAAAGCCAGGTATAATAAACACTTCTACGGCAATCAATAATATCCCGGCCAGGAGGGTAAGGATCTCCCAATTTTCAGCCAGACCATTGAGGTAATAGGGGACCAGATAAAGTACCAGTGCCGTGATGGCTGCAAACAACGGAAATCCGATTCCAGGACTTTGCAATTCAAAATAGATTCCTCCGATTATGATCAGAATCAACAAACCACTGATCACCGGGTTTAAAAAAAATGCAATAATTTTTTCAATTACCCCAAGCTTAAAACGATCCAGTTCATAGTTCTTTACTCCGTTTCGCGCCAGAATTTCCTCAATCGATTCCACCTTGGCCTCACAATAGCCTAGTTCAATAGCCTCTGAAGTTGTTAGGGTGATGACTTTTCCGGCCTGCTTTACACTGTCGATCACAATGCGCTCGTCGACCATTCCTTCTGCAATTCGTGGATCACGATTGTTTTCCTCTGCTGTGCTCCGCATAATGGAGCGCATGTAGGACTGGTATTTGTCTGGTGCGGCCTCACCTCCGACGCCTTCTACAACAGTGGCTGCGCCAATACTTGCGCCAGGAGACATATAAATGCTGTCACAGGCAATGGAAATCAACGCACCGGCACTGGCCGCATCTGAATTAATAAAAACCCAAACTGGTTTTTTAACCGCCATGATCTGATCTACGATTTCCTTGGCATCTGTGAGTACGCCACCATACGTATCCATATCAATAACGATGTAATCAGCTTTTGTT
>JBMSPY010000113.1:0-7102 GCA_049423005.1 Cyclobacteriaceae bacterium | reverse complement strand
AACGAAAGCCGGATTTTAAAACCTAGTGAAAAAATAACCTTTAAACACAATCTTCCAGGAGTTACCATACGGTATAGCCTCAGTAATGATCCTGAACCGGATTCCATCAACGGAAAAATCTACACGGGACCCATTACACCTGGTTTTTTCACCAGAGTTAAATTGAAAGCGATAAAAGAAGGATGGAAAATGAGTCCCATGACAGAAGCCTCGTTTTTTACCAGTGGATTCAAACCAAGTTCAGGAAAACTCCTGGCCCCTCCAGCAAAAGATTACCGCGGAAACGGAATCACTACACTTATGGATGCTCGGCCGGGCGATCAGGATAATCACCGAGATGGCCAATGGCTGGGATACAGGGAAAATGGAATGAATGCCCTCTTTGAATTTGAAGAAAATAATATGCCAGGATCAATTACCATCAGCTACCTGAAGAATACTGGCGCCTACATCCTACCTCCACAAGTAATACGGATCTATGGTGGCAATTCAGAAAACAATCTCAAGCTGATTAGTGAAAAAAGACCAAAACAACCTTCCGGATATGACCGCAATGAAGTGATCGGGGAAGCTATAGTCTTGGATAAACCATACCGATTCATTCGAGTCTCAGCAGAGCCTGTACAAAGATTACCATCCTGGCATGGAGGAAAAGGTCAGCCTGGATGGATCTTTATCGACGAGATTTTTTTCTATCCTAAGCCTACCATTTAAAGCGGGCGCCAACGGAAATCGTTGCAAACGTGCTTTCAAAGTTTTCATTTGTGCGCAACGGATCCAATATATTCACTTCAAAAATATAGCGGGTCTTTTTACCAAACTCAATGCCAGGAGTAAGACCAAAAAGCTGAACTCGGCTACCACTATTGGTCCCGATAATTGAAGCATCCCCTCCCAGAAAAGAATACTTTGGCGAGAAATAGAGCGAAAACTGATTGTTTGGATGCCACGACAAATGCAGTGGAAACGTAAGATTTGAAAGAGATAAATCTAATAAATCTTCATCCTCACCGGAACCAAGACCAGCACCAAAATACGTGTAACTGAATCCAAGGGCTCCGCAAAACTCTGACCGTTGATCACCTATAATCTGAAGCCTCGATTGAACTCCGAACATACCAAAAGAAAGATTGACACCCGCGTCCAATGTTTCTGTTATCCCATAATTGAAAATAACCTGTGGTAAGATCGGTGGAGTCAAATCCCCTTTCGCATAGAAACTCGCTAAAGACGGTATAACTTCCCGTTTACCCTTACCGAGCGTTCGGCCGGTGGACATATTGTTAAAGGTTGTACAAGAAGAAGCCACTACAAGCAAGAAAAAAATACCTGACAATTGAAACGCAACACGCATGGAGGTAAACATTATTTCGGTGAACTAAAACTAACCCACCAGGTCTCGAAGGATAAGAGCATTTGATTCTATATTTGCTGATTGAAATCATCCTATGAACAGAAATCATATTGAATTAGTCAGACTTGATGATCGCTTTCTGATGGAAGCCATCAACGAAACCGGGGAAAGCATCCGGATGGATGGTGGGACAAACATCGGCGGAAGCGAAAGTGCCATGCGACCGATGCAAGTCTTACTGGCCTCCATGGGTGGATGCAGCGCCATCGATGTCGTTATGATTTTGAAAAAGCAAAGACAAGAGCTCCGCGATATAAAAATTTCAATTGATGGAGACCGTGAGCCCAACGTGGAACCTTCGCTTTATAAAAAAATTCACATTCACTTTAAGCTTTTCGGAAAAATCGAACAGGATAAAGCCGCTACAGCCGTTAACCTATCCATGACGAAATACTGCTCCGTAGCCAAAACACTAGAAGCAACTGCTGAAATAAGCCACAGCTTTGAAATCCTCCCCTAATCTAAGTTTCATTAGAAATTTTTTACCTCTCAGACGTAACAGAAAACAATGCCAAAAAGAAAACCGGAAACCTCGGCAATTCGAATCCAGGCAAATCGCTCGGAAAATAGAGAACATGCTGTACCGCTTTATCTGACCTCCAGCTATGTATTTGAAAGTGCCGAACAAGCCCGAGCTCTGTTTGCAGAAGAAATTCAGGGTAACATTTACAGCCGGTATTCGAATCCGAATACGACCGAACTCATTGAAAAGCTTTGTGAGCTGGAAGGAACGGAGGATGGAATTGCCACCGCAACTGGAATGGCTGCCATGTATGCGAGTATGGCCGCACTTTTACGCTCTGGCGATCACGTTCTCGCCTGCCGATCTGTTTTTGGATCTACGCATCAAATACTAACTACACTTTTTCCAAGAGTAGGCATTACACATACCTATGTGGATGCCGCAAAGCCAGAAGAATGGGAACGTCAGATCCTGCCCAACACCAAAATGATTTTTGTCGAAACACCCTCCAATCCAGCCCTGGATCTTATTGACTTGGAATGGCTGGGGAAACTCGCCGAAAAACATCATCTGATTCTTAATGTCGACAACTGTTTTGCTACACCGGTCATTCAAAATCCCGCTGCCTACGGAGCGCACTTGGTTACCCACTCAGCAACCAAGTATATGGATGGACAAGGACGAGTATTGGGTGGAGTCGTGCTTGGAAAAAAAGATCTCATTAAGGAAGTCCGGTTTTTCACCAGGCATACCGGCCCCGCCATGTCCCCCTTCAATGCCTGGTTGATTTCCAAAAGTCTGGAGACACTTCATCTAAGAATGGAGAGACATTGTCAGAATGCTGAGAGCGTAGCTAAAATTTTGGAAGAACACCCTAAAATAGAGTTTGTAAAGTATCCTCACTTACCCTCACATCCTCAATATGACTTAGCTAAGCGCCAAATGAAATTAGGCGGAGGATTGGTCACCTTCGGTGTAAAGGGCGGCTTAGAGGCAGGACGAAAATTTCTCGATAACCTTAAAATGATTTCGCATACCCCAAATCTTGGAGATACTAGGAGTATTGCGATTCATCCCGCATCAACAACACACAGCAAATTAAGCGAAGAGGAAAGAACAGCCGTGGGCATACTTCCCGGATTAATCCGAATATCAGCAGGACTGGAACATCAGGATGATATCCTGAAAGATATCTTGCAATCGCTCGATTACTGAGCCCCAAGCTTAACCTTAGCCGCTTTACGGGGAATCCAGACCTGCATCTCACCTTGACCACGGTTGGCCCAGGCATAATAGGGTATGGCCTTAATGGTCTTTAATTCTGTTTTGACCTCCATCCCATCCGGTGAAGCCGTTACCACAGGAAGCTCGCCAGTGATCGTTTGAACACCATTCAGGAGACTCGCCTCAAATTCAGTTTTCAAAGGAGCATTGTCTGGTAAAATGACATTGAATGCTCTTCCCTCATTATCCGGATGTTCAACACAATACACTAAAGGACCGCGCTCCAAAGAAACGCGGTTAATATTTTCCTTTACCTCGACCCTTGAAACAACACGCCGTACCTCCATTGGAAAATTTACCTCTAGCTTATCCCCTTTTTTCCAATCGCGATCAACTACAGCGTAACCATTTTCCATCGTATACATGGCAGGCTGACCATTAACCAAAATCGAATATTGTGCGCCGGAGAAATTCAAATACCGATAGGTGTCGCCCGGGACAGGTTGCCCAAGAACCCAACCTGGAATACGCACATGAAGTGGGAATCGGGACTTTTTAACCGGATTAACCTCAACCATGATTTTTCCATCCCATGGGTAATTGGTCTCCATCTTCAAATTCACCTTACCCAAAGCGCGTTCAATGGATGTTGAGCTGGAAATAAACAAATTCAAAAAGATTCCCTTGTCAGAAGTGGCGTATATGTAATTACCCAACGATTCAACCAGTCGGGCAATATTGGATGGACAACACGCCGTTCCAAACCACGGACGCCGCTTGTGCCTTCCATCGGACGCCATAGGATTTCCATAAAAGAAAAGGGAACCATCAAGAGATAAGCCATCATTAGCCGCGTTGTACAAACTTCTTTCCAATACATCGATATAACGCGTTTCGCCAGTCAATTGATTCATGCGCTGATTCCAAAACACCATACCTACCGAAGCACAGGTCTCACAATAAGCATTTTCATTTGGCAAATCATAGTCAACCGAAAATCCTTCATTACTTCCAGAAGACCCAATTCCTCCAGTGATGTACATATTTCGGAATACAACATCTTCCCAGACCGCTTTCATAGCTTCCATGTACCCCTGATCCCCGGTGTAACTCGCCACATCGGCAGCACCGGTATATAAATACATCGCACGAACAGCATGACCAGTAATTTCGCGTTGCTGCCGCACCGGAATAACATCCTGGGCATAGGCCGTGTCTTTCCAATCAGTCCAGGTGTATCCAACTGCATATTTATGACCACGCTCCTCAAGCAACCAATTGGACAGCTCCAGGTACTTCCGATCCTTAGTTATCTTAAAAAGTTTCACGAGAGCCAATTCAAGCCCCTCATGGCCCGTGACCCAATGCCGCTTTCCTGGTCCAAACAAACCGGCAAAATGATCAGCAAATCGAATGGCCACATCCAATAACTTTCTTTTTCCAGTAGCCTCATAATAAGCCACACCTGCCTCAATCAAATGACCCAACATGTAATCCTCATGCATCGACATGTCGCTCCAACGTTTGGATAAATCCTCAAGCGTATAGAAAGTATTTAGATAACCATCCTCGAGCTGAGCTGCAGCAATCTTATCAATCCATTCATCAGCCTTTTTCTCCAAGGCAACATCCCGACTATTGCTTAAAGAATACGCTATAGCTTCAATGGCTTTATACACGTCGCTATCATCATAAAAGATGCCTTCATGTTTTTCCCCAGCTTTTCTGGAAACCTTTTCAAAGTTTTTGATTCGCGGAGTTTTGTTTTCAGTCTGGTCAATGCAAACAGGAATAGTCACCTGAGTAACTTGATCAATACGAGGTTTCCAGAACTTGTCCTGAATGGTAACCTGTGAAAAGTTGATGGGCTGTACGGAAACGGAAGGCTTTTGTGCGAAAATGGAGCCGACTGCTCCAACAAAGCCTAAACACAATAAGTACCAACGCATGGAAATTTAAATTTTAGTTTGAAGTTAACCGAATTAATAGCCGAATACAACCAGGAATCTGTCTAACGAAGCTAGGAGCTTAAAAATTAATAGTAACTTTCTGCCATTGATTTATGGAGGATCTCATTTGTAAAAGTTGTGGCCATCACTTCACAGGTTATTACTGCAACCAATGTGGCGAAAAAGTTGTTCTTCCTCAAGAACGATCGCTGACCAGCATCCTAAGTTCCGTCATGGTAGCCATCACCAATGTCGATGGAAAGGCCATTAAATCCTTGTGGCTGGTCATCGCCAAACCAGGCTTCCTTTCGGCAGAAATTACTGTCGGAAGAACAGTCAGATATGTACGACCAATGTCACTGTTCTTTGTTTTAAACCTGGTTTACTTTCTATTCCCCCTTGTGCAACTCTTCAATGCCACTTGGAAAACTCAATTAGGCACTGTTTATGGGAGCTGGGTCCTTCGTCAGTCGGTTCACAAAATGCTAGAGCTCGATCTACCGCGATCTGCATTTGAATTAATGTACAACGACAAAACCATTGGCTATGCAAAAATGCTGGTTATTGTCTTTGCAGTATTTGCCAGCCTCCCCTTAAATGGATTATATAAATCAACCAAAAAATTCTTTGGCGATCACCTGAATCTGATGGTGGAACTGGCATGCTTTAATTTATTTATCAATGCCTTAGTCATTACCCTGCTGGCCAAATTTTTACCCATTGGCACCTACCTAGATGATACCGTGCTCACCATTTTCTTCATTATTACCAATCTGTACTTTCTCATTCGTTCAGGAAATCACTTCTATCAGGAAACTGGAATCAAACTCATCGCTAAGTCTGTGCTCATGATCGGGGTACTCAAAATCGCATTGGAAGCCTACCGATTGGTACTCTTTTTAATTACCATTTGGACCATGTAAGGGTATATTCAGCTGATTTTCAATTTATTAAAGGAATTTTAGGCTTAGAATTAATCCAAGATCGACTTCAGTCGTCCAAGCGGAGTATTTCAGGTACATGACCGAATCAACCACAGAGGATCAACTAATCCTGGAAAAAATCCGGGAAGGAGAAACCCGGAATTACGGATTTAACCTACTGGTCCGGCAATACCACAAAAGAGTTTACTGGATGGTTCGCAAAATGGTCATTGATCACGACGATGCCAACGATATTACTCAGGATGTCTTCATCAAAATCCACAAAAACATTGATGGATTTCGAGAAGACAGCAGATTATTTACCTGGATCTACAGAATTGCCACCAATGAGTGCCTGTCTTTTTTGCGGTCGAAGCGCAGAAAATTTTTTCTTCCCTTACACGATGTGGAGCGTGAGTTGGGACAAAAAATTGACTCTGGGATAGGAATGAATGGCGATGAAATCGAACGTGAACTCCAAAAAGCACTGTTAACCCTTCCTGAAAAACAAAGACTGGTATTTAACATGCGCTATTTTGAAGAAATGCCCTATGAAGATATTGCCGAGGTGACAGGCACATCCGTTGGCGCTTTAAAAGCCAGCCATCACCACGCGATGAAAAAGATTGAAGAATATTTTGAAAAAGAACCAAAAGCTTGAAAAAATATATCGCTATGGAAAAAGATCTTAAAAACGACGATCGTTTAAGCCGCAGAAATATTTACACAGTACCGGAAGGATACTTCGATAAACTGGAAGCCTCCATCCAAGCCAGAACAGCGAAAAAAGAGTCTCCAGTTTTGATCTTCCTGAAAACTCCAGCCTTTCGCCTGGCAACAGCTGCCGCCTGTTTAGTAGCCGCCTTTATGCTTTGGCCAACAACAGAACAGGTCAGCGCCGAAGAGCTTTTATCAGAGGTCAGTGACGATCAGCTTCTCCGGTATATTGAAGAAAATTCACTTCCGGAATCAGATGACATTCTTTCCTACGGAGATTATTCTATCGAAGAAACAAGTACAATCGAACTTACCCAAATCAAAGACAGCATACTTTAATAATTAAAGATTTAAACGCCATGAAAAAACATTTTGCGGTACTTTTTATCCTCTTTCACGGAGCTTTTTATTT
>JBMSPY010000112.1:0-7137 GCA_049423005.1 Cyclobacteriaceae bacterium | reverse complement strand
CTTTCCAGGTAAAACGCCATCGGTGATCCAGGTAATGTCAGAGATCAGTGCCTGACGAACGCCCCATTTTTTAAAAATATATTCCGCGAGATACGGTACAGATCCTCCAATGTGCTCTTCCCAGCAACTGAAAACAATTACTCCGTCTTTTATCGTTTTACACAGGTTGAGTGCATTTAAAATACCCAATCTGTTGTCGAGGTAAGGCGACTGAATGTATTCTGCAGTTTCACGAAAGTCGACGTGGTAGGTAAGCGATGTGCCCCGGTCCACCGATCTTCCGAATTGAAAAAAGGCATGCTGATCGTGGTCGTAAACGAGCGTGCAGTCGATTGCCCCCTTACTGTCTATACCCACCAGTCGTGTACCGGCTTCGGCATCCGGGCTGCCGATGGAAACCAGTTGATTGAAATATCGCACCGTAAACCCAACGGTATCCATATGTGCAAAAACGGCAGTGCGCGGTTTACCAAACTTGAGGATTAAGCAATCTTGAAATTCTTCGCCGTGAATGATCTGTGGTTTGTATTTCCAGTTGTGCTTTTCTGCTTT
Organism: Cyclobacteriaceae bacterium; assembly: GCA_049423005.1. Lineage (GTDB taxonomy): Bacteria > Bacteroidota > Bacteroidia > Cytophagales > Cyclobacteriaceae > ELB16-189. Next base: position 6,585 of record JBMSPY010000112.1, on the reverse strand, counting down.
GATGTAACGCAGCAGAAATTCTTTCATTCTGAATTCTTCTCCGGAGGGCGCATGTACTTCGCAAAGCGATTTCAGCAGTTCAAAAGTGCTTGAGGGTTTTTGTTTCTTACGAGCCATGCTGCAAATATCGGTTAAGCACGGCCGTGTTGGTGCGGCAAGCTGATTTCTTATTTCGGCTGCAGGGCTTCAATGCGTGACTCAATCTGGTCAGCAAACGGAATCAGATATTCCGGTAGGTTACTTCTGTTTTTATCGATATACCAATAATCACGCTTACCATTCGTTGAAAATTCGAAGTAAAGTCCACCCCAGTCACCTGCATCTGGCTGACCAATTATTTTTTCTTTGTTGCCAAGTAATTCAGATGGTATGTAATTCTCCAGTCCTTTGACCAGGGTATAAAAGGAACGATCCAGTTTTTGATAATCTCCAGAATAAATTCCATCCCGTCCAGGGTATACATCCTTGGTATCTTCATATACGTCTGAGCCGGTCACTTTAAAGATCTCCACACAGGCCTCACCGCCACAGAAGCCGTAATAATGTCCAAAAACGATATAATCAAAATTGCCAAGGCCAGGATCTTTATCCTCGCAACTGAGTAATCCGGCAATGAACAAGAGGGCAAGAATCTTTTGCATAGGCCTTAAGAACGAAAAATAAATTTATTTGTTGTCCGGAATTTGGGAAGGGTCCATCCAAAATACTTCCCAGATATGTCCATCGGGATCGTTAAAGGCTCTTGAATACATAAAGCCTAGATCTTGCGTATCACGCGCCTCGGTGCCACCAATCGATAAAACCTTATTTAAAAATTCATCTACCTCTGCTTTACTATTTTGATCAATGGCTACAAGTACTTCTGTAGAGCGGGTGGCATCACAAATTTCTTTTTTAATGAATGTTTTAAAATATGCTTCCGTGAGGAGCATAACCCAGGCCTGATTATTGATTTGCATACAGGTAGCTGCTTCGCCTGAAAAATTTGGATTGAACTCAAATCCAAGCGCCTGATAAAAAGCGTTTGTTTTGGTAAGATCTTTTACGGGAAGATTTATAAAAATTTTCATTCACTAAAATTATCAAAAATCTATCCTGCTGAATGAAAAATCCTTCGGACACGATCGCCAGTTGCTGTTAAGAGCTCGTAAGGGATGGTGCCAATCCATTCAGCAACCTCAGCGGGTGGTAATTCCTTACCGTAAATGATCACTTCGTCCCCTTCATTGGCCTCAATGTCTGTTACATCCACCATCGCCATATCCATACAGATGCTTCCTACTGTTGGAGCGAACTTTCCATTGATGAGCACCTTGCCTTTACCCTGACCAAAAGCGCGGCTGTAACCATCGGCATAACCAATTGCGATGGTAGCGATTCGGGTACCTGCATTAACTTTTCCCCGGCGACCATAGCCTACCGTTTCTCCTTCATCTATCGTTTTGATTTGCGAGATGACAGTCTTTAAGGTGACCACCTGCTCTAAATCACCATCTTTCGGACCAACCCCATATAGCCCAATACCAAGTCTGACCATATCAAAATGATATTCCGGGAATCGGATGATGCCTGCAGTGTTGAGCAGGTGGCGCATCGGTTTGTAACCAATCGCTTTGGCAATGCACGCAAAACCTCCTTCAAATCTTCTGGCTTGCTCTTTTGTAAAATCATCCAGGGATGCGTCTTCACTTCCGGCCAGATGCGAATACACCGACCGAATGGTAAGATGTGGATTATCGGCGAGCAAGGAAGCTACCGCGCTAAATTCGGCGGGCTCAAATCCAAGACGGTGCATTCCTGTATCGAGTTTGATGTGGATGCCCAATCGCTCACCACGCAAGCGGTTGATCAAATCACGAAGCTGATTCATGGAGAATACTGCTGGCTCAAGACCGTGCGTTACCAGCAGCCCGTAGCTTTCCGGCGCAGGATTCATCACCATCACCGGCACGTGAATGCCACGATTTCGGATGGCTACGCCTTCATCGGCATAGGCGACTCCCAGATAGTGTACACCGTTGTGTTCCAGAAATCGGGCGATCTCAGTCGATCCGCTTCCGTAAGCAAAAGCCTTTACCATCACCATCAGTTTTGTACCGGGCTTAAGGCGACTTCTGAATACATTTAAATTTCGGTTGAGCGCCAGCAGATCAATTTCCATTACCGTTCCGTGGATGTGACGCTGAAGCCTTTCCACAATTTGTTCCAGCCGAAACGCGCGCGCGCCCTTTACCAGTATGCCAACGTTTTGCCAGTCCATTAATGAGAACGCACTAAGAAACGAATCAACGTCAGCAAAACCTGAGGCCAATGGATGCAGCAATTTGGCCTGGCTACCTAATACCGGACCAATACCAATTACAGCATCCAGATCTGCTGCTGCGAGTAACTGACGGACTTCTCCAAACCATTTTTCTTCCGTCATTCCGGTTTGCTGCAAGTCGGAAAGAATGATTGCCTTTTTACCGGAGTGCTGTGCTTTGAGAAAATCAAGCGCAATTTTCAAACTTGATAAATCATTGCTGTAACTGTCGTCAATAACTTTACAACCATTGACAGCGTCTTTCATTTCCAGTCGCATGGGTAATCGACGCAACTGCTGACATCTTTCGGAAATGACCTCGGGTGCGTAACCCAAAAGAGTCATCAGGGTAATGACGTGGCACAGGTTTTCAAGAGAAGCCTGATCTGTAAAAGAGGTAGCAATAGAATAGAAACTATTATCAGTTTTCACCTTGACGACACCAGACTCCAGTTTGAAGTTTACGTTGCCCTTTTCTTTCAGGCTCCATGTAAAGCTTTGCGGTTTCGACACTACGCGGACAAGCAAATCATCATCGGCACAGTACACCACATTTTTGGAATGCTTGAACAGCAGCGCTTTTTCGCGTGCCTTATCTTCCCGACTGCTGAATCCTTCGTCGTGCGCACTCAATAGATTGGTAAACAATCCGATATCCGGCCGAAGAATTTCTTCAAGGGCACTCATTTCTCCAGCTCGAGAAATTCCGGCTTCAAAAAGACCGAGCGTGTGCCAGGATTCAGCAGGCAAAACAGAAAGCGGCACTCCGATTTGAGAATTATAGCTACCCGGGCTCTTTATAATAGAGTGCTCAGGTGATAAGACCTGAAACAGCCATTCTTTGATAATGGTTTTCCCATTACTTCCAGTGATGGCAATTACCGGATGCTTAAAACTTTTTCTCCGCTCTGCGGCCAGCTGCTGAAGGCATGTTAGTGTTGAGGGAACAATTAAAATATTGGCTTCGGGTAAAGGAGCCGTTTCAACCTTCTTCTCTACAATAAATTGCCGAACTCCGCGCTCATAGAGTTCACCGATGAAATCATGACCGTTATGGCCCTTACCACTGAAGGCTATAAACAAACTGTCACCTGCGGAAAAGTGCTTTCGGCTATCGATGAAGATTTGCCGGATTTCACGGTCTTGGTGGAAATGCAACCAGGTGCCCCCCGAAATCGTTTTAAGGTCTCTGCTGTGCAAAATCAACGGAATTCTATCCTAACAATTGTTAAAAACTCAAATTAACCGTTCAAAAATGATTGTTTTTTGGATAAATACTTAATTTTATAAGATAACAGGTATCAATTGAAAACCATTAAGCGTCAACCCTCGTCTCGAAATAGCCTGATTTTTCTGGCTGCGGTTGCCCTGTTTATGGTTTTAGGCTCTTCCAGGGCAATGGCTCAGGAGCATTCTTATGGCAAGGAAGAGATTGAGCATGCTACCAATAACGATCTGAATAACCATTCTGCAAACGATGCGGATCAAACCGTGGTGAAAAATCAGAGTGCCGATACGCTGAATGTTTATCGTCCTATGATCAGCCGGCCTAAACCAAAATTATCTGAGGCCCGGAACCATGAGGAAGATGCGCTAAAGTTCAATTTCCTGTACATCATCTTCCAGAAATTCAAGTTCTCGGACATCATCGAATGATGTTTGTTCTCCCGGTTACTTGGGAATAAAAAATCCTGATCTTTTTTTGTACTCTTCAAACTCAGCATAACGGCTGAGCGATCGGTCTTTCTTGATCATGTTGGGAATAAACTCTACTAAAAAGAAGGCTACAATACCAAGCCATCCAATCCAATGACAAGAGGCCAGCGCAAATCCTGAGTAGATCAAAAGCTCTCCCAGATAATTTGTATTTCGGGATCGTGCAAAAAATCCATCTGTAATTAATCCTGACTTTAATTTAAGCACGAAAAATTTTTGAGCATCACTAGCGAAATGAATCATCGTTCCGGAAACAACCAGAAACACCGAAAACGCAATTACTGGTCCGGAAGGCTCTGCGCCGCTGGTGATCAGAATCCATGGAGCAACCCAATAAAGTAATAGGGCACAAAAAGCAAACACTGCATAACCTATAGAAACATTTTTCTCCCACTGTTTATCGGGGAAAATGCGGTCCTTCAACAACCACATGAAACCATAGGTTCCGTGAAGTCCCAGGTAAAGCCATGCACCTGAACCATAGTTGTTGTAAAACCACATCATGCCCAGTACAACAAAAGCGGTGGTACCTTTATGCAAATTGACGATGTATTTCAGTTTCATGTCCTCAAGATAACAGATAAGGAGGACTCAAATAATTCACCATCTGGTAAAATCAAAAAATCAATATCTTTCGAAAAACCTTACCTATGAACCGCATCCTTTTATTCCTCTTGTCCATCGTATTTCTGTCTGCATGTACTAAGCCGGAATCGCGTCTTGAGACCTTTAAACGAATTAATGAAGAGGTGTTGGTCAATTCCCGAGCCTATACTATGCTTCAGGAGGAGACTTCAACCATTGGACACCGGCTGACCGGTTCGGAGAATGGAAAAAAAGCAGAAGAGTATACCTACAACAAGTTCAAGGAATTTGGATTTGAGGATGTCCAGTATCAGGAATTCGAAGTTGAAGCCTGGTCGCGCGGAACCATCGATGTATCTATTGGAGGTCAACCCGTAAAGGCTGTTGCACTGGGACATGCCCCGATTCAGACGGACATGACTGGTGAATTGGTTGATTTGGGAAATGGTCTCGAAGAAGATTTTGTAGCGAAGGCTGAGGCTGTTAAGGGTAAGATCGCCATTTTTTGTGTGGGTATTATTGAAGGCAGTAAGCCCGGCTTGAAAAATCTGCACCGAAGTGAAAAGACGGCGTTGGCTATTAAGCATGGCGCTTCGGGCGTGATCATTTTTAATCAGGTTGATGGTGGAGTGTTACTGACTGGAACAGCTTCGGTGACAGGCGCACTAATTCCCATTCCTGCTGTATGTATTGGCAAGGAAGACGGAATGGCCATTCGAGAGCGAATGAAAAAGGGTAAAGTTTCAGCTTCCATTAAAATGACGAACAACAGCGGAATGATTCGTGCACGGAACGTGGTTGCCACTATCAAAGGCACCGAAATGCCGGATGAAAAAATTGTTATTGGAGGTCATTTAGATTCATGGGATCTTTCAACTGGAGCAATCGATAATGGAATTGGTTCGTTTGCCGTTTTGGATATGGCCCGTTCCTTCATGGCCAGCAAACTCAAGTCTAAGCGCACGGTTCAATTTGTCATGTTCATGGGTGAAGAACAGGGTTTGTTGGGCTCAAGGCATATGGTGAATGAAGCCATTAAGGATGGTTCCATTGAATCCATCCGCTACATGTTGAATTTTGATATGACCGGAAATCCGATTGGAATTGCTGCAGCCGGAAAAGTTACCGATACAGCGTTCTTTAAAGCATTGGGTTCTGAACTCGCTCAAATCGACACCGTTTATAAAAATAGATTTTCACAAGGCGGCGGACTTCACAGCGACAATCAGCCGTTTATGCTGGAGGGTGTTCCTACATTAGGTATGCATTCTAATCTTGATCGCTCCATTTATCGCTGCTACCATGCAGACTGCGATTCGTTTGATCTGGTAAACGACCAGCACATTTTAAATACAGTACGCTTTGGAACGATGGTTCTTTACGCAGTGGCTAATGCAGATAACCTCCCGGCTATTAAGATGAATAGTGAAGAGACCCGACAATTCTTAATTGATAATGGTCTTAAAGAGCCACTGGTGATTGCCGGTGACTGGAAGTGGAAGGATTGAGAAGATCAGATGGTAACGACCTGATGCTTGCTCTCATCTTTTGATTCGAGCAGGCTTTTTCCAATCAGAAATGTATCCACTGCACGTGCTGCTTCGCGACCTTCACTGATGGCCCACACCACCAGACTTTGTCCGCGACGCATATCGCCGGCTGAAAAGACATTGGATACTGATGTCTGATAGCGGCTGCATTTAACATTTCCGCGTTCATCGTACTCTACACCGAGCTGATCGAGCAGTCCTTGATGTTGAGGATGAAGGAATCCCATGGCCAATAAGGCCAGGTCACACGGAATGGTTCGCTCTGTTCCTGGGATTTCAAAAAATCCTGTCGGTTTGCCGGGTTCTTGCTTCCATTCAATATCGACCACTACCAATCCGGTTACTTCGCCCTGTTCATTTCCGATGAATTTTTTAGTGAGCACGCTCCAATTTCGGTCACAACCTTCTTCGTGAGAAGTGGAGGTCCGAAGA
>JBMSPY010000111.1:0-7222 GCA_049423005.1 Cyclobacteriaceae bacterium | reverse complement strand
GACCCTCCCGACTTCTTAAGTCGGGATGCTCTGAACCAGCTGAGCTAAGCTCCCTCTCTTTTAAAAGGAGTGCAAATTTATACCCATTTTTCAATTGTCCAAACGCCTTTTCAAGGCTGATTTCATGGTTTTTAGTATTAATCAACAATTGCTGGTCGCCCGGCAAACAATCTGTCTATTGACTTTATGACCGAAGGCAAGGGCCGGGTGTAAAAAACCCCCTCTTTCCTGCCTTGACGAATGCCCCGCACAAACAGATAAATAACTCCACCAAAATGCTGCTCATAATCAAATGAAGGCATCCGGGTACGCAAATAACGACAGGCCGCTACCGTATACAGGTGGTACTGCAAATGGTAATTGTTCTCAGCCATAGCCCGACCAACCTGCTCCGCACCATAATCCTCTACGCGATCACCCAAATAATTCGATTTCCAGTCCAGGATGTAGAATTTTCCCTGCCATTCGAAAAACAAATCCATGAGGCCATTCATAATACCCTCTAACTCGGAGCGACTGCCAATACCGTCTTCATCCGACAAATGAACGCGGAAAGGCGCCTCAGGTGAAGCCAGTTTCTGGAGGTCCGCCACACGAAACGATTTGAGATCCAAATCAAACTCCAACTCGGTCAAGCGATCCTTACGGTCAAGATCAGCCAAACGAAAAGCCGCATCAGGAAAAATCGAAGTATGAAGCACCTCCTGCACGAGTGCCCTTAACTGAATTTCAAAATCGTTGGAATCCTGAGCCTGCGCAGAAGAACGAACTTGAAAACGCCGAACCATCCGCCGAATAACATCCTCCCATCCATAACTGTTTGCAAAATTTATTCTTTCAAAAATGGCATGAAGTAAATTTCCAGTTACTGCACCCTTTCGGAGTTTTCGAAAAACAAACTGATCGTAGGCAGATACCGCATCATTTTTTGAAATAGGAATTGGAACCGGTGTGTGTTCAGGCGTCAACTTTGTAAAGCTGGCACGACGCCAGTTTTTTTCCCGTAACTCAAAATATCTAGGCTCAAGATACCTGGCGGCACTGGATTGATTCACTTCGATGCGTGGACTCAGAAGTTTTTCCGGCACATTCCAGAGCTGGATCAAATTACTTGTGACATTCTCCAAATCCAATGCCCTTAAAAATTCGTCAAGAGTATTGACATCAGTCTTATCCTCTTTAGGAGGCATACCGGTTAAAAGAAAACACTGCTGGCACGCCCGAGTAATGGCCACATAAAGCAACCGACGATTTTCCTGTTCCTGCTGAAGGGTAAACAGCTGATGATTTGTATTATTCTCCTTTAAAGAACTTTTTTCAGCAACCATATAACTCCCATCTGGTAGTTGAAACTCTGCTGATCCAGACGGCGTGCTCACCTTAAAATCCAACTCCGGACACAAAATGATCGGATATTCAAGACCCTTCGCCCGATGGATGGTCACAATCCGAACAGCCTCCTCATCACTTTCAATACGCTGAACGTACTCATCACCCTCCAGCACATCTCCTTCAATAGCTTTTTTCAACCATTGCAACTGTTCTGACATATCAAACTGTCGACGTACCGCTATGCGATGAAGCAGATCTACCAATTGCAGCATATTGGCCACAATCCGCTCGGCATTAGACTGAGCACTTTCATAAAAGCGGCGGTGCACCTCATGATCCGCCAGAAACTGCTGAAGCATGACATAAACTCCTCGGGATTTCCAGGATTCCTGATAAAGACGGAATCGAGCAACAATACCCTCTTCATCCGTTTCTGCCAACCGAGCAGAAGTATATCCAGCTATGGAAGTAAGCATCGCCCGGTTAATCTTCTGGCGCGTTAACTCGTAAATACCCGAAAGGATGTAGTAGAGTTCTTTGGCTTCAGGAGATGAAAGAATGCGGGCATCATCGACCGTTACGGCAGGAATACGCGCTGCAGACAGACGCTGCTTGATTTTCCTACCCTTATCTTTTGAACGAACCAGGATACCAATATCCGAAAACCGAACCCGCTCCGGTTTACCTTCCTTAAAGATTTTATACTCGCTGGACCACACGAGCTGACTGATCAACCGCGCCACTGCATCAATACGATCATCTGCGTTTTGGTGCCGTGATACCAAAATCGGAGGAATAGACTGATCATGACCTACCAGCTCACCCTTTGTATTGGAAGTTGGAGATTCAGCGGGGTGATAGACAACCTTTTCAAACTTAAACGTATCAAACCCTCGCGCAGGCATAAAGAAGTAATTCATCGCTTCAATCATCCGGCGATTGGATCGAAAGTTCACATTCATTTTATGTCGTATAGCTACAGACTCCAGTGCCCGGAAGTAGGCATGGATATCCGCCTTTCTCCAGCCATAAATAGATTGCTTAGGGTCACCGATGAAGAAAAGAAAATGATCGTCTCCAAAAAGCGTGCTGAAAATTTGGTATTGGTCGTTATCCGTATCCTGAAACTCATCAATAAAAACTGCCCTGAACTGCTTACGAAGTTTTTCCTTTAACAGCTTAGCCTGAGGTCCTTCCAAAACCGCCTTACGAACCTGAACAATGAGATCATCAAACGTCTTTGAAAGCTTCTGATCTTTTTCCGCTCCAATCTTGGTAGAAATCATTGAACAAATATCGGCGGCCAATTGATGGGCGATGATCCGCACATTTTTTTCAAGACCAGACCTAAGATTAAAATACTGACTTCGTGCCTCGCCTACCAGATTAAAGATTTCCCTGATGTATTTTTTGTCTTGCTCAGACCATAATGTCTCTACCAAACCAACCCAATCCCGAGTCTCAAAAAAGACCGGGAGGGATTTTACCGCATACCTGTTCTTCTCAATTAGACGAAGCAGCTCCTGTTGGTGTTGGATAATGGCCTCACAAAGCGCTTGGCGGGCAGCTTCGGTCGTTTCAATCACACTGCGGATCCGATGTTGATGGGATAATTGAAGAAAATCAGACGGAAGCTTTTCCTCCAAATAAGGCTTTTTCCCATTTAACCCCTTTCGCACCAACTCCAGTATGAGCTCGCGATTCAGAGAAAATGTAGAATTCTTTTCCTCATTAGGAACAGACTGCTTGCGAAAGAACGTCAGCAGAATCTTTGGATCAAGGGTTGCGATCTTTGTCCGCCAATATTCATTAAAGTGGTCCTCCAGCAGGATGTGATAATTTTCTTCAGATAAAAGCTCTGTTCCAAAAGCCTGCATGGTCTCAAAAGAAAATTCTTTAAGCACACGTTGGCAAAAGCTATGAATGGTTAGCACTGCGGTTTCATCCAGCAATAACAGAGCATGTGCCAATGTTTCCTGGACCTCCTCTGACGATGTGTTTTTGATCTGAAGCTTAACCAGCTCCTGAATATTTGAATCACCCTCTTTTTTTTCTGGATCCCGAGCAAACTCCAATGCACTCCGAATGAAGGCCCGAACACGTAATTCCAATTCCGCAACAGCAGCCCGCGTAAACGTAACCATCAAAATACTGCTCACTGGAATCTTTTTCTCTAAAACAAGTCGCAAGGTCAGCAAGGCAATGGAGTAGGTTTTTCCCGTGCCTGCGGAAGCCTCTACGCCCTGAGAAACTTGGACCAGGGGTACTGTTTTGGCATCAAATCGATCGCGTACTTCCTGTTGCATTAGTTACTGATCTTTTTAAGTCCACAAGCAGACATCACTTCATCGATCCGCTGGGTATTTCTTCTAAGCGTCTCAAAATTTTCCTCTCCTAGGAACCCATCTTCAATGGCCCTTAAAAAATAAGGATCCTTCAAATGATTGTAGGTGCTCCCGCTTTTAGCCTGCTCCACTAGTCGCACGACTTCCGACCATGATTTTTCCTTTGCTACCCAATCAGCCAATTCAGGGAAGAAAATAAAATAGTTTTTAACTCCATGACGGTAATGATCGACCATCTCATTCAGATAAGATAGGGCAACCTCTTGCGAAACGGCTGAAGAGGCATACACCGAAACTTTTCCTTCTACATTTATCTTCACAAATTCAAAATCGTATCCGGAGGCACGCAAGGCCAGAAAGTTTACAAACCCAGATAAGGATTGCCTCATGATTGATGAAGATGCAGCTGAAGTCGTCCAGTGCACATACCGTAAACGTTCTTCCTTTGTGTACAGGACTTCAGGTTTTCCGATAAGCCGTATATCCCCAGTATCCAGTGATAAGCGCCACTCCACTGTTCCCCAGCCTTCGGTTTGAAGACGAATTGAATTTTGCAGACCGGCAAGGTCTTCCTCAAGAAGCGCTACCGTTGCCACACCAAGATTGTGTAGGGGCAACTTTCCTGATCTTGAATTTTTTCGAATAAAAGAGTCCCGACTCTCGGCCTGAAGTTGAACCAACTGCGGTTTAATCTGATGTTTTTGAAGTTGATCCAATTCAAACACTTCATGGTCTGACAGCAGTACATCATCATCCTGATACCAGATTCCGAAAAATTTGGTTAGGAATGTCTTCGGTGGATTCTGGAGGAAATTCGCCAGTTCACGAATATCCAATTGGTTGGGTATTTCCGGCACCAATCGTTCAGGAACTTTTCGGATGTCGACCCGGGTTTTGAAGCGATCCGGTGAAAGATAGCTGACCAATCCTTTGGGATGGTAATGCTTACTAAATCCATGTAAGGGATGAATGGTCACCCATTCGTCACGTAATTTTTCAGCATCTTTTTTCTGTACTCGAGCTACAAAACTGATGAGCTCATCTACTAGAACACTGGGCGGTAGCTTAGAGCCATCTTTTTCACTCCTGGCTTGATAACTTAAGTAGAGACGCTCTTGCGCGGAGAGTACTGTTTCCAAAAATAAATGCTTATCATTTTCCTTGACGTTGCGATCGCCGCGTCGATTTTCAGAGAGCAAACTAAAGTTTACAGGATTTTCTCTACGCGGAAAGGCATCGAAGTTCATTCCCAATAAGGCAACCACCCGGAAGGGTATGCTTCGCATGGGGACAAGCGAGCAAAAAGTAATTCCTTTTCCAGCAAACTGATGAGAGCGACGTTCAGCCGATAGCTTGGTCAGTAAACTATGTCTGAAAACTTCGAAGCTTACTTCGGCCTGTGCAACATCCTTCATATCCGTAAGCTCCTCGATGAGCCGGATAAACCGAGGATAATCTTCATCGTCTTTTTCTCCAGCCTGAAAAACCATGTCCTCCAAAAGTTGTTTCAGGTAATCAGCCCATTGGGCCAGCGAACGTGGCTGCATACGCTCCTGGACTTTTGCTGCCAGGACCTTAATGAAATAAGCTAACCGAATACGATCAAGTCCGGCAGCACCTTCAGCGGAATTCAGTAAAGGGACGTGATCGGTACCGTCATAAAATTCAAAATCATCATGGGATTGCATGCACCACCCGTAGATCATTTTTTTCAATCCAAAATCCCAACTCACCATTCGGGTATCATCCTCTTCTCTACCGTTTAGCCCGTGAAAGATGGCTGCATGTCGCACCGACTCTCTGAGCTTTTCGACGTCATCAAATTGAAATCGGGCACGTATGTACGGGTAGTCGAGTAGCTCTACAACCGATTCGGCCTTGAAGGATTCACCGTCAAATTCAATGAGTGCCTGAAGTGCGGTGAAAATATTGTTTTCTGAAGCAATGCGCTCATCCGCAACGGTGTACTTAAATCGATGACTGGCTTGCCCAAAGACAGCATGGATATATGGTGCATAAAGGTCGATATCCGGAACCATCACCAGAAAATCACGAGAAGAATATTGGGATCCTGGTGAATCCATCAATGAAACAAAATAATTATAGAGCACTTCCACCTCACGAGCAGGTGTATAACAACCATTGATGATCACAGATCCATCTTTATGTTCATCATTTAGAATGGTAATCTCATTCCCCTCCTGCAGTTCTTGCACGGGTAGATTATGAAAAATTCCATACTTAAGTTTTTGAAGAAGGTTTTTGGGGTTGCTGGGTGTCAGAGCCAAATAATCATCACAGGTATTAATCAAATCTTCATCCTGGAAAAGAAGCCAAAATGAATCCTTAATGATTTTTCCCCAATTCAGTAACAAATCGTTACCCAACGGCGGGTGATTTTCAAAATCGACATGAACATCGGCTCTCTTCAATAACCGCGCGAGTTGTTTTTCAGAAACAAAATCCATCCAGTACGTTTTTGGTGCCGGATTCAACAAAAACATATGGATCTCCGAAGATTCGGACATAGCCTTGAAAATCCTCTGAAAGAAAGGTGTGATTACTGCAATACCGAAGATATACAAGTGCGGCATCCGATCATGAACACGTGCACTTACGTCTTTTTGCTTTAATCGCTCGATAATTCGGTCTGCAATCTGCGTTCGATCCGGCACGTTTTCTCCAAATCTTTTTCTTAATTCAGTCCACAACACAGCCTGCCATTCGCCGGTGCGTTGAACCTCTTCGTTAGAAAGGTTATTCCATTTAGCAATAACATCCGACCGGTAGACTAAGTACTGATCAAAAAGATCTGCCAGTTTTTGAGCCAGCGTCGACTTACGCAAATCATCTGATTGATAATACTCGGATACCAAAGGAAACCGACTGGTAAATTCCTGATTTCCTAACAGATCAAATAATACCCAGCACATCTCCTCTTTGGAAAAAGTCTCGTCAGCGGAATCCTCCAACGCCGTCATGCGCTGTAGACTGGATACCACATCAGCAGGCTGAATAAACCTGATGTTAGCAGTAATGCCCGCATGTTGGGCGATGGTATTTTTCAACCAACTGTTCATGCCTTCCGTTTGGGTAATGATCCACTGAGCCTGCATCACTGGTAGGTCTTTGCCGTGAATGGCAAGATCCTGAGCCAACCGGTGAGCTAAACTTTTAAGATCGTTGGATATATGAAGGGAGAAAGGCACAGTATTACTTCTTAATCAATGGTAGTTTTTAAGTTTTCACGAATTCCGGAGATCCGATGCACTTCGCGGGCAGCGCAGCGCAGAATTTGTTCTTCTGATCCGGAAATAATTACTTTAGACTTAGCCCGGGTAATGGCTGTATACAACAATTCACGGGTTAAGATAGGATGTTCCGGATCGTCGGGTAACACAACCAGCACCTGATCGTACTCACTACCCTGACTTTTATGAATGGTCATGGCAAAAGTAGTTTCAACATGGGTAAGGTATGCGGGAAGCACAGACCGCACCTCAGATTTTCCCTCTGCTGATGGATTGCCCGATTCAAACCAGGCC
>JBMSPY010000110.1:0-7239 GCA_049423005.1 Cyclobacteriaceae bacterium | reverse complement strand
GGTACTGATCTTCCCGCAGGCGGAGATAATCTAGTCACGAAGGCCCATCGGTTGCTTCAGGAGAAATACGGCATTGGTCCTGTTAGCACACATTTACATAAATGTCTTCCCCACGGAGCAGGTCTGGGTGGTGGATCAGCGGACGGAGCTTATATGCTTGTGCTACTCAATAAGCTCTTTAAACTAGGACTGGATAAAACCACGCTGGAAAGTTTGGCCATACACTTAGGTAGTGATTGTCCATTTTTCATTGAGCCAACGCCTAAGCTAGCCACCGGTAAAGGAGAAATTTTTTCACCTGTTGAACTAAGCTTGAAAGGTAAATTTATTGTTTTGGTCAAACCTTCTGCCTCCATCTCCACAGCAGAGGCTTACCGTCACGTTCAGTTGGCGCGCCCCTCTGGTTCGTTAAATGAAATTCTGGAGAAGTCTCCTGTTGATCAATGGAAAGATTTATTGTTTAATTCTTTTGAGCCCTACGCCTTTCAACAAATTCCACAACTGACAGAAATTAAATCCAAGCTTTATAACCACGGCGCATCATTCGCGATGATGTCGGGCTCAGGATCCGCAGTCTATGGATTGTTCAATGAAGCCGTTGATATCAGTGGTTTCCCTGATGATTGCGTAGTGTGGCAGGGTCAGCTACGCTGATCAAATCTCTTCTTCAAGATCGGATAAGAAAGCACAGCAAGAAGGATAAGTCCAGCTCCAACTACAAACGAAGGCCCCATGTATCGGTCTTCTCCAAGTAAAACGATGGCTAGCGCGATGCCATAAACAGGCTCCAAATTCAGGGTTAGCTGAAGGGTGAATACGGAAATCCGTTTCATAAGACTTACCGATTGAGTAAAGGCATATACCGAGCATACCACTGAAAGAATGAATAGATAAAACCAATCCATGGGTGCTGGTATCAACTGAAGCGTCCCACCTTCAGCAAAAAATTTCTGGTAGACCGGAAGAAAAAGGGCAACCATTAAAAAAGCACCAGCCATTTCATACATAGCAATGGTGACTGAAGGAATTCGCTTTACCAGTCCCGCAGTCATGACCGAAAACAAAGCAGCCAGAAAACCTGAAAGAACACTCAAAAGCAAACCGGAGTAAAAGCGCATTTCAAAATGAAGGATGATGTACAATCCGGCCATAACCAGAACACCCAGGAATATTTCTAACGGCTTAATGGATTTTCCCTGAGTCAGCGGCTCCAGAATAGCAGCCCAGAGTGAACAGGTGGCAAATCCGACCAGACTCAGAGAAGCGGTTGAAATCTGACCTCCAACAAAAAAAGCAATCCAATGCAATCCGACAATCATTCCAATTCCAAGAATTTTCAGCAGGTCCTGAAAAGACGTCTTGACATTGGTTCGGGTAATGGCCGCTACGATCAACAGACCAACTGTCGCCAACAGCGTTCGGTGGAACAGCATTTCCGTTGCTGGAATGGTGATCAATTTCGCCATTACGGCTGTTGTTCCCCACAGAAAAACAATGAGGTGGAGTTTCAAATAATCCTTAACTGTGGCCATCAGCGCGGGACGTATTTATACATGACCATCGAAATGGTGGCAAAAATAATGTTGGGTATCCAGGCCGCCATGAACGGAGGCAACGAGCCCGCTTCGGCGAATGTCCGGGAGAGCATGAAAAATAAAATGAAAACAAAGGAAAGAGAAAATCCGAGAGCAATTTGAAAACCCGTTCCTCCCCTGGCCTTTCGGGAAGAAACAATAACGCCCATGAAGACCAGAATAAACGTGGTGAAAGGAGCGGAAAATCGGATGTACAATTCAGTCTGATAGCTTTCAACACCCGTCATACCACGCGACCGCATTTTACGTATGTGGTGCCGGAGATCAGTAATGGTCATTCCATCGTAGTGTCGGGATTCATCTTCAAAGTCTTCAGGACTAATGATCAGTGCCGTATCGAGCTGGATTCCGGTTTTATTTAGCGCAGTTGATGTTATGTTTTGCTGAAAAATATCGTCGACTCGCTTTAGCGTCCAATTTCGCAGCTGCCATTTTCTGGAAACGGAATCCCAGGTTATGTTATCGGCCGAGAGTTTTTCGACCAGGCGATTGCTGTCAAATTTTTCAAGCGTAAACTGATAACCGCTGTTGGTTCGGTTATTAAAATTTTGAAGGAATAGATACACATTGGGTGCGACCTGCATGTGAACATTTCTGCGGTCGTACATTGTCTTATTTTCAAAATATTTTAATTCGAAAGCCACCCGCGATCGATTGGATTGTGGAATGATCCACCCATTGAGGGCAAAGCTCGCTGAGGCAATAATGGCAGAGGCAATAAAGTACGGAACGAGCAACCGCTTAAAACTGGTACCAGCACTGAGGATTGCTATGATTTCAGAGTGAGCCGCTAAACGAGCCGTAACAAATACAATCGTTATGAAAACCGTTATGGGCGTCAGCAATCCGGCAATCCAAGGAATGAAATCACCATAGTACTCCAGGACAGCCAGTGCCTTCAGTTCATTCCTGGCAATCTTATCCATCTTTTCAGTAAGGTCGATGACCAAGATGATGGCGGTAAGCATAAGCACCACGTAAAGGAAGGTGGCCAGAACCTTTTTTAGGATATAGCGATCGATGGTATTCATAAAATCAGAGTCGCCGGGTAACTTTTTCAGTCATCTCCTTTTTCCAGGAGCTGAACGAACCCTCCACTATTTTTTCTCGTGCGGTGTTGACCAACCATAAGTAAAAAGTGAGGTTGTGTATCGTAGCAATTTGCGCGCCAAGAATTTCCTTACTGATCACCAAATGACGTAGATACGCCTTGCTGTAAGCTGTACTGGCATAACCGCCAAGGGCAGCATCGACAGGGCTGAGATCCTCTTTCCACTTTTCATTGCGGATGTTGATGATTCCTTCAGAGGTGAACAACATTCCATTTCGAGCGTTTCGGGTGGGCATGACGCAGTCAAACATATCCACACCTAGATCAATGCACTCTAAAATATTTTCCGGAGTCCCAACACCCATCAGGTATCGAGGCTTTTCTTTTGGAAGGATTTCACAAACCACACCGGTCATTTCGTACAATAGTTCATGGGGCTCCCCTACGGATAGACCACCAATAGCATTGGCGAACATATCCTGGTCGGCGCAAAAGGCTGCGGACTGCCTACGGAGGTCACCGTAGACACTTCCTTGTACGATTGGTAGTAAGACTTGTTCGTATCCGTATTTGACCTTCGTTTCCCGGAATCGTGTAATGCACCGTTTCAGCCAACGATGAGTAATGTCAAGGGATTTTTTAGCGTAGTCGTACTCACAAGGATAAGGTGTGCACTCATCAAAAGCCATCATAAAGTCCGCGCCGATACTGCGCTGCAGGTCGATGACTGATTCAGGCGTAAAGACATGGGTACTGCCGTCGATGTGAGATTTAAACGTCACTCCATCCTCCTTGATTTTACGGTTTGCGGCTAGGGAATACACCTGATAGCCACCACTGTCGGTTAAGATGGGCTTTGGCCAGCCATTGAATTTATGAAGGCCTCCAGCTTTTTCGAGCAGATCCATCCCAGGGCGCAGATACAGGTGGTAGGTATTACCAAGGATGATTCGGGCTTTGATGTCATCCAATAATTCGCGTTGGTGTACGGCCTTGACGGATCCTGCCGTTCCAACAGGCATAAATACAGGCGTTTCAATCGGGCCGTGATCGGTATGGATTATGCCGGCACGGGCACGGCCTTTAGCATCTGTATTTACGAGGTCAAATTTCACAGCCTCAAAAGTAGGAATTCGCTTTTGAGCGGAGGTAAAGGAAAGACTCTAATTTTCAATCTTATTCCAGGCTCTTACCCATTGCAGCCAGTTTCATTTTTGTTGCCGTTTCCTTACCAAGATAATTTTCGATGCGGGCTTCGATAAAATAAATTAGAGGCGTCAAGAGGACCGCCATCGAAAATTTATAGGTATAGTTCATAACACAGATAGCCAGAACCTTCTGCCAGTGCCAATCGTTACCCAGCTTAAAGGCGATGAATAATACAATAAAACTATCGACGAACTGACTAACGAAAGTTGAGCCGGTAGCCCGAAGCCAAACCCATTTTTCACCTGTAGATCGTTTGATTCGATGGAATACGGTCACATCTACCAGCTGACTGACCAAAAAGGCCATAAGACTTCCAAAAATGATCCACATGCCCTGACCAAAAATTGCACT
Organism: Cyclobacteriaceae bacterium; assembly: GCA_049423005.1. Lineage (GTDB taxonomy): Bacteria > Bacteroidota > Bacteroidia > Cytophagales > Cyclobacteriaceae > ELB16-189. The sequence goes on along the minus strand of JBMSPY010000110.1, from coordinate 3,033 downwards.
GAAGGCATCCTGCATGTTGGGCACACCATTCGCTTGTTTCGATGAAAGCCACCAATCTGGAGGGGTGACACTAATGGCCAGGTAAAACATTAAAAAAGCGTAAGAAATTAGCGCGATTGCAGTATAGGAAATCCGGCGAACCATCTTAGGACCATAATACTCATTCACGATATCGGTCATCACAAACTCCAATGGCCAGAGTAGCACACCACAGGTAAGCGCAAACGATAATCCTGTTTCTCCAAAAAGGGTAAAGTTCACCGGATCGATTCCGATTAAAGCTTCAAGCGAAAAAATCTTTCCACCAATACACTCCGCGATCAGCGCATTGGCCACAAAGAAGGCAGAGATGATAGTGAAAAGCGTGGCGGGACGATTGTTAGCGAGCGGATGCATGGTAAGTTTTTGGTTTTTGGTTTCTAGTTTTTAGTTGGTCTTCGAAAAGTATTTAGGTTTTAATCTCATACACGTAGCAAGCAACCGATTTGGGTTCCAGTGGCCAGACTGAGTCGATTGTGAGTGTAATGTTCCTTTTGTCAAGGAATTGATAGGCGGCGCGATTCAGGTGCTTGCCGTTTAGCCGGACTGACCCAGTGTAGGGAATGACTACAATCGGATTGGCATTCCATTTCAATTTAACTTGACCGGAAACAGGAACGGTTACCTTATAGATTCGGGCTGCAGGGGAATCCACTACTAATTCCAATGAGGCATCGGTTACAACTGGGTCGGTATCGTTTGGATTAAATTTCAAAATCTCAATATCAACGGCGTGAAGATTTATTTTCTCCTCGCTACTCCAAACCCGGTGAATCTGCGGACCTTTTTCATAACCATTGAACCAGGTTTGTCCGATAGTGGTTAGCATCTGACCAGGAGCCTGACCAAGATCCTGCATTCCAATTTTGGTTTGCTCCAGAAATACAAATAAGGACGGCAACTGATGCCGATGATACAGCGAAGTGTCACCAGGTGGAATAATCGCATCAATCAGTCGAATGATCTTGTTTTGAAAAACAGGTTTATGAAAAGGCTCATCACGAACTTCAACTACCTGTTGAGCATACGTATTAGCAGCCAATCCAAATAGCGATAAAAGTAATACCCCAAACCTTAATGAGGACTTAATCGTGGTCATGTTGCTGATGAAATAGCAGGAATAAGAAAAAAATAATCGTTAGCGAAAAAGCAGTTGGAAGTGCATTCCATTTTTCAGATTGCCACATCAGAAACCACTCCCCTCCTATTGTTATAAACAAGGTGAACCATAAAAATATACCAAGTCCCAGTCCAAGCGTCGTGTACTTTTTGGAATTAAGATAGGCTTCATTTGAAACGTTCTGACTTCGAAGCATACCAAAGGAGCCACGCCACAATAAAAGTGCAATGATTGCTTCCAGAGAAACAATGAAAATAAAACCCATTAAAACCAGTCCATCAGCAGAGAGGGCCCGCCAACGATTGGTCTCTCCGGAAAAAACATTCTCCATGGAGAATACACCTCGTACAAACTGATAATTGGCATCCGGGTCAGTGACATTATTTAAGACCACCAAAGTCATGTAAAAGGCAGCCGCAAATGAAAAAATGATCTTCAATAGTCTTATCTTCATAGGCCGTAAACCTATAAATAACGCAAATAATCTGCTTCAATGACCAGGATCCGGAAGGATTTAAAGACCAACTTGTTTACCTGGAAACAGACCGGCTTGATTCTGGCGCTTTTTAGTGTAGTGGGGCTAGGAGGCTGTGTACCCGAAAAGCATCCCATTCCACAAAATAAATCCACTCATCCCCTTTCCGAGGCCGTTATTCAGGATTGGAAAAATCAAAAATTTTCGATGTTCATTCATTTTGGCCTTTACTCCATTCCAGGCGGAATGTGGAACGGTCAACAGATAACCATTGGCTACAGTGAACAGATCCGAGCCCATGGAAAGATTCCAAAAGCAGATTATAGAAAATTAGCCGCAGCATTTAACCCCACCAACTGGAATCCGGATTCCATTGCGTTGTTAGCTAAAAGTGCAGGTATGCGCTCGATCGTAATTACGGCCAAACATCACGACGGATTTGCCTTATTCAAAACCAAGTATTCGTCGTTCAATAGTGTTGATGGCACACCCTATAAACGCGATTTGATCGATGAGTTAGCCAAAGCTTGCAAAAGACATCAGCTTCGGTTTGGTGTTTACTTTTCTCTTATTGATTGGGACTTCGATGGAGCCCTTCCTATTTCCAACCACAATAGTGATTCCATACCCCCGGCACATCACCGGATGAATATGGGGCAAGTTGAAGAATTGATGTCGAACTATGGACCGATATCGGAGATCTGGTTTGACATGGGAAAACCCAGCCTGGAACAAAGCACGGATTTAGCCCAATTGGTTCGGAAACTACAACCCAGTTGCCTGATCAGCGGAAGAATTTGGAATGATCAAGGCGATTTCGCCGTCATGGGTGATAACGCTTCTCCCGATTTCCGAATGGGCACTCCCTGGCAAACACCGGCCTCTATGTTTGATGAGACCTGGGGCTACCGCAGCTGGCAGATTCGGAAAAATCCGGAAGAAAAAGCACTGGAAAAACTTAGAGCCTTGATCAACACCAACGGTAATGGAGGTAATTATCTTCTGAATATCGGACCGATGGGCGATGGAGCAGTGGTGCCGTTCGAAAAAGATGTACTTAAAACAATGGGCACCTGGATTAAGAAACATGAACCTGCACTTAAGGGTAAAAGCCTGGAAGGTCCGTTACAACCATGGGGCACTTTATTGAAGACCAACAATAGTCTGCATCTATTCATTCTTAAAAAGCCGGCCGGAAAAAGTATTTCGGTAAATGGACTGATGCAAAATCCGATAAAAGCCACTATACTCCATCATCCTGAAATAACTATAAAGACAATGACCTCCTTAAAGGGATTAGAGCTCATCGTAAGCAAGGAGGATCTAAAAGATATTCCCATTCCTGTCATCCAGTTGGATTTTGACAAGGAGCCTGAACTACAGCCCGCAGGGATTCTTT
>JBMSPY010000109.1:0-7352 GCA_049423005.1 Cyclobacteriaceae bacterium | reverse complement strand
GAATTCCCTACAGGGGTAGATGAAAAAGCGGCACTGAACAAAATTCTCATCGATTCCCATAAATCCGGTCTTACATTCCTCTCCGACCAAGACGGTCGACCAACTGGTAGCGCTCATCCATATACACATCTTTGGGATAATGGAGCGGATGCTGCAGATGAATTAAACCGCATGATGGACATCCGATCCGTTGTTCTCAAAAATTTTGGAGAAAAAAATATTCGGGAAGGTGCCCCAATGGCAACACTTGAAGAAGTTCTGGTGCCAATGTATTTCATGCACCGTTATCAAACAGAAGCTGCCTCCAAAGTTCTTGGTGGGTTGAACTATCGGTATGCGCTTCGTGGAGATGGACAACCCATTACAGAATTTGTATCCCCTGCTACACAACTAAAAGCATTAGAATCATTATTAAAGACCACAACCACTGAGGCGCTTAAACTTCCTGAATCTTTAATGAAGAACATTCCGCCTAGGCCACTTGGCTACATTCGCCACCGTGAGTTAATTAAAATCAAAACAGAATTAACCTTCGATCCATTATCGTTGGCCGAAACCGGTGCCGACCTTACCTATAGTTTGATTCTGCATCCAGCCCGTGCCAATCGACTGGTGGAATACCATGGAAGAGATAAAAATCAACCCTCACTGGAACTAGTCATTGATAAAATTATTACTCAGGCCTTCCGGTCAGGAAACCCCACAGGTCACGATGGGAATATTCAGATGAACAGCGCCACAGCAGCCCTTATGAATTTAGCGAAGCTGAGCGTTCACCAGGATGCTTCTGCACCCGTAAAAGCCATTACCCTGATGAAGCTGGACCAGCTAAAAGCATGGCTAACACGTCCTCAAAATTTTCAGACTGAAGAAACCTGGAGAGCCTTTCATTTGTGGTGTGCATCAGTCATTGATCGGCTCAAAGATCGGCCTGACGAATTTAAATCTGAGCCCTCACTTCCAGCTCCCCCTGGTCAACCAATCGGAGATGAAGATTGGATCTGCCCCATTCGATAATCACCCTTAAGTAGCCATAAAAAAAACGCGAGATGTGTATCTCGCGTTTTTTTACCAGTGTATTGTAGACGCTGGTTAAATGAACTTTTCTGTGTTGTACCCGAAGCCGGAATCGAACCGGCACAGTATTGCTACCACTAGATTTTGAGTCTAGCGCGTCTACCAGTTCCGCCATTCGGGCTAATAACCATCGCTTTCTTCTTAAATGGACGGCAAATATGTTGAAACTTTCCTTCGCATTCAAGTGCCGATACTCTGAAGTAATCCCATTTTAATTAATTCGGAATTCAAAAGGCATTCGGGCCTGAGGGCCACCGTATTCCTTCAATTTGTTCCATTGGTGAATGAGTACTTTTTCGGAAGGACCAACCAAATCAAGCATTGGATCTTTGGGTGTGAAAATTTCTTTTTCACCGGTCTCAACAATTTTCTCCAATAAGGTTTTTGGTCTGGGATAATAGCGAATCTGATAGTCTTTGATACCCCCTGCTTTAGCAGCAATCTGTATGGCGTCATCCAGGCCTCCCAATACATCTACCAAGCCATTCTCTTTAGCCTGGGTTCCCGTCCAAACCCGACCTGATGCAATCTTTTTCAGGTCATCGTGGGTCATACCACGGCCTTCAGCCGCTTTACGGGTAAAAATCTCATAAATTTCATCGGTTTGAGTCTGCCAGATCGATTTCTCAGTTTCATTGAGGGGACGGAAAAAAGTAAAGAGGTTACCTGTTTCACCCGTTTTAACTTCTTCTGTGGTCAAGCCAATTTTATTTCCCATAAATCCACTGAGATCAAACAAAACTGAGAATATACCAATGGAACCGGTTATGGTTGTAGGCCGTGCAACAATGGTATCACAAGCCATGGCCAGATAGTAACCTCCGGAAGCAGCATAATCCGACATGGAAGCAATAACTGGTTTTTCAGTGGAGGTTAGGATAATCTCACGCCACATATCGTCAGAAGCCGTGTAGGAACCTCCGGGAGAATTAATGCGAAGAACCACAGCTTTAACGCGGTCAGATTTCCGGGCGCGACGAAGGGCTTCAACAATAGTTTTAGATCCAACAACACCATTATCAGCCTTTCCAGGCATAATGGTACCATCCGCTACAATTACAGAAATCTCACCATCTTTTCGGTCTTTTTGAGTCTCCTCACTTTTAGTGTACTCCGTATATCTTACAAATGAAATGCGCTCGTCTTTCTTCAATCCAAGCCGCTTACGTATCTCCTGATGGAGACCGTCCTCATAAAGTAAGCTATCTACCAACCCATAGGTAACGGCGAGATCCGAATTACGAACCAACATTTTATTAGAAATCTCTCGAAGTTTTTCAATTGGAATTTTTCTGTCTTCCGCTATACCATGCATCATTTCATTTAGAACGGAGGACAACATGGCATTCAATTGAAGCTTATTCTCTTCACTCAAATTCTCTCGCAGGAAGGGTTCTACAGCACTCTTAAATTCACCAACGCGGAATACTTCAGGTTTGATTTCCAGTTTATCAAACATTTTCTTAAAAAACATAACCTCAGCGGAAAGTCCATTGAATTCGATCATTCCATTTGGATTGAGGTAAACACGATCTGCTGCAGAGGATAGGAAGTAAGAACTTTCTGTATACGCTCCAGCCCATGAAACAACCCACTTTCCACTCTTCCGGAAATCTTTGAGGCTGTTACGTAACTCTTCGATGGTGGCCGGTCCGGCGCCAATCATCTCCGTCTGCAGTAAGATGCCTTTGATTTTAGGATCTGATTTGGCCCTGCTAATGGCCTCTTTTAATTGCAACAAACCAACTGTGAGTTCAGGACCATCTGGTAATAAACCCGCAATAGGATCTTCAACTTCTTGTTCAGCAACCGGAACATTCAGTCGTAGGTGTAAAACCGAATTTTCGTCTATTGCCGTTTCTTCACTTGCCGACGAAATTGAGATAAGGATGAATATCCCTAAAATTGCAGTAACCACTAAAGCCAGGATGGTACCCAGACAGGAAGAAAGAAGATTTTTAAAAAAGCTCATACGGAAGGTTTGGCTGCAAAAATAACAATTGAATGGAATCCGCATTTCTGCTGTTGGGCACTAACCTAGGTGATCGTCTCCATCAACTCGATAGTTGCAGACAAAAACTTGCCAATATCGGGGTTTTGGGTTCAGTTTCAGGCATCTATGAAACGGCACCTTGGGGAATAAGCGACCAACCTGAGTTCTGGAATCAGGCTGTTGAGCTAAAAACCACTCAATCGCCTCAGGAACTCTTGACTGAATTAAAACGGATCGAACAGGAATGCGGAAGACAAGTGACTTCCAAATGGGGTCCGCGTGAAATCGATATTGATATTTTGATTTTCGGAAGTCGGAAACTACAACTCGCGGAATTAATCATTCCTCACCCACGCCTACAGGACCGAAGATTTGCTTTAATGCCTCTGGAGGAAATTGCCTCCAATGTACTACACCCTGGATTGGAAAAAACCGTAAAGCAAATGCTTAGTGAGTGCACCGACAACCTTTCGGTCCAACTCAAATACTTCTGACAGCGACCCCAGGCTCAATCTTGGAAACAAGTCCCTGAAGCACTTTACCGGGTCCGCATTCAATAAATTCAACAGCTCCATCCTGAACCATTTTCTTTACCGATTGTGTCCACCGTACCGGAGCAGTCAATTGATCGATGAGGTTCTTTCGAATGGCATCTAAATCGGTGAAGGGAAGCGCGTTTACATTTTGATAAACCGGACATAATGGTTGGGAAAAGCTGGTTGACCGAATGGCCTCGGCCAATTCTTCCCGTGCAGGAGCCATCAATGGAGAATGAAAGGCACCTCCAACAGGTAAAGTAAGGGCTCGCTTTGCGCCTGCAGCCTTCATCTTTTCACAAGCTTGCTCAACACCTTTAATGGAACCAGAGATTACTAGTTGACCCGGACAGTTATAATTTGCCGCCACCACCACTTCTTCCTTGATGGAACTGCAAATCTCTTCAACTTTTTCATCAGCGAGTCCAAGGATAGCCGCCATCGTAGATGGATTTTGTTCACAGGCTTTTTGCATGGCCAAAGCGCGCTTAGAAACCAGCTGTAAACCATCTTCAAAAGTCAGCACCCCATTAGCAACCAATGCAGAAAATTCTCCAAGCGAATGGCCTGCCACCATATCCGGATGAAAGCCATCTGAGGAAAGTGCAGCCACAACGGAATGAAGGAATACCGCTGGCTGAGTAACCTTTGTTTCTTTCAATTCATCAGGCGTTCCGGAAAACATAATATCGGTTAGACGGAAACCCAGAATGTCATTAGCCCGTTCCATTAGCACCTTCGCTTTTGGACGACCCTCATACAGATCCTTACCCATGCCAGTGAATTGGGCTCCCTGACCTGGAAATACATATGCTTTCATAGTGTTGAATACATTTTTTATGGCAACAAAAATACCATTTACGCAATAATCTCAGAGGAATCGCGACCGAAGGTCAGGATCTGGTATCATGCAGGACTCCCGCTTACCAAACCAACGGTACCGATATCGAGCTACCAGATCATAAATCGGATCTCTCAAAAGAGAAGGAATCACATAAAAGGCAAAAAATAAGGGCCACAATCCATCCAATCTCCTGGCAATTTGAAGTGCAGCATCACTTTTTTTATAAACTTTCCCCTCAACCTTAAGAATAACACTATCCAATTCATCTTTAGGTAAACCACAAGCTATTTTGATCTCCTCACCTACTGGTGACTGCAGCGGTGCAAAACGAAAAATCTTTTTTCGATCTCTGCGAATGATAAAAGTAACAGTGGAATTACAGAGGTTGCAGACCCCATCAAAGAGAACAATGGGATTTGTGATTTCTTGCATTAATCGGCCCGGATTAAATGAACCCACCCTCGGATTGTTTTGACACTTTCTGCCGGATTGAGTGTGACAAATGTGACATTTGCAACATAAAAATAAACTCCGGAAGCGAGGTCATTTCCATTATTGTCCCGTCCATCCCAGTCGATATAAATAGATTTTTCACCACCCGAAGTGTAGTTGTAAACCTCCTTGCCCCATCGGTTCACAACAGAGAATTCAACTTTCAGTACAAAGCGTGGACAACTATTGTTGATTTCCCGCTGAATTTCTTCAGTAATTTCAGAATCACCGCAACGTAATCGTTTGTTATCTGCAGTGAACAATCGATCACTAAAAGCACTAAATACATCATTGCAATCATCACCATTTCCGGGAGTAAATACATTCGGCAATTGATAGTTGGGGCAGTTATCGTTACATACTTCCTCACTATAAAGACTTTCATTACCTGAACGATCAACCGCTGTTAACCGATAACAACGCGCAAAGGAAGGAAGTCCTTCGTCGACATAAACCGTATCGGTAATATTATCCTTCAGTAATTGAAACTCCGTCGTGTCCGCACCTGATTTAGTTGCAAAATAAAGTCGGTAAAACTGAATGTCCTCTCGACAAATCGGATCGGATGGACGATTCCAGAAAAGCTTATTGGAAAATACATTTGATCCACAATTATTAAGCTGGAAATATTCTTCACACGTTACCAACTGAACCTGAAGTTCAGGAGTACAGGGTTTCACATTATCATTAGGACGAAGGCAAATTTCCTGACTGAAATTCAGCAAGGGCTCTTCTATTTCCGGATTACCGTAGGAACCCCGGGTCAGCACCTGGTAGCAATAAGTTTTTGATTCATCCAACGGGGCATTTCGAAAGGCACCTTCATCTGTCCAAATTAAAATATCCTGATTTACAGTTACCGAGTCAATCAGTTCCAAAGGTCCATCACCTTCACCACGGTAAATCAGGTGACGGGGATAATCTTCGGAGCGTAAAGACCAGGGCACCTCTGCAGTCCAGGTCAGCTCAATTTTTCGGAACAGTGGCCGGGCTGTTAAGCGCACCGAGGAAGCAATGGCTGAGGTATCCAAAGCCACGCCGTTTTTATCGTGAGCTACAACCCGATAATTATAAATTTTTTCCGTTGTGTTCAGATTTGTATCCACCAGTACGGAATCCTGAGTTTTGGAGGCAGTGATTTTTGTAATGGCTGCATTGCCGGTAAAACCCTCAGCCCGATAAACATCAAACAACAAGGGACGGGGAAAAAGATTTTTATCCAAATCAAATGGACTTCGCCACTTCACACGGATTCGACCGTCAATAACTGCAGTCCGTTCAACCGAAACGTTTGTCATAATCGGCTCATCGGCAGGGATTGGTCCAACGCAAATTTCAGAAGAAACATAACTTGAAGCGCCAACAGAAGTGTTTCCAAACGCTGAAGGATAGACAGCCACCAATCGATAACAGATCAACGCACCAGCAGGAAAACCTGCACCACCAAAGTTATCTGAGAATCCACTTTGCGCAATATCCACACTACCAATGCGGGTATATCCCAGCGCATCGGGCATACCGGTAACGCAATCTGGCGGAAGAAATGTCTGAGAATCAACTCTTCTCCAAATTTCCATCTTGTCCGCATCACCGGCACAGGCATAAGGCTCCCAATCCAACTCAACTGCCCGGGTTCCAGTAGAAATTTTTGCATCTACCCATTTTGGCGCCGGAGCAACCACAGTAATGTTCCATGTTTTAAACTCGACCAGCCGAGCACCTCCGGACTTGGGATTATCCGTAATCTTAAACACAACCTGATAGGGTTGCTGTTTAACATGTGAACAATCGGTTTGCCAGGTGAAGAATAATTGTGCCCGATTGGGAAAGGTAGATTGAAAAACAGGAAGAATAGGAGGATTAACATCCCGCGGTGAATACTGCGCTGGGTTGCTTCCTAATGTAAGCACCTCCGAAAATATCTCAATTGAAACATCATCGCGATCCGGGTCAGTGCCAAAAATCAAGGCCTCAATTGATTCTCCCGCCTCCACACAAATGTCTTCCGGGACTTCTAGCTTTGGGCGATCGTTATTACAATCTTCAACTATTATCTGCATGTCACGTGTAACATATCCAAGTTGGATCCACGTGTCATTAACCTTTCGCCACTGCTTTATCAGAAAGGCTATGTTGTATTCGCCCGGAGCACCTGGCGCATCCCATGTTAAAGTTCCAGTCACAGGATCGATTTGAAAAGTCGGTGGCCCATTTCCGTTTTCGTTGGCCTGGTTAAAGTTGATACCAGCTTGGTTGTAAAAACCCTGACTATTGGGCGCCAAGTAACCAACCACTGGCTTATTCTTATCTTTTTTGGGAACAGTTAACTCATAAGAAAGGCTGTCACCATCAATATCGTATGCACCGGGATTATGAAACCAGGCTACACCGGTGCAAGCCTTATCTACAG
>JBMSPY010000108.1:0-7354 GCA_049423005.1 Cyclobacteriaceae bacterium | reverse complement strand
GTGACCCCGGAACCGGTGAGAAGGTTATGTACGGAGAATATCTGATTAATGCACAAGGTGAAGATGTTGTAGCTGGAATTCGCACACCAAGGGCGGTCTCCAATCTGAAAACAGATATGCCGGAACAATTTCGACAGTTACAGGAGTTAAATAAAAAATTGGAATTCAATTTTAAAGAAGTACAGGACTATGAGTACACCATAGAAAAAGGAATCTTGTATTGCCTTCAGACACGAAATGGAAAAATGAATGCGGCAGCCCTAGTGCGTTCGTCTGTGGAAATGGTGCAGGATGGATTGCTAACCAGGGAACGAGCCTTGCTGCGCATTAAGCCTGAAATCCTTGAACAATTATTACATCCTACGATTGATCCTTCACTGAAAGTTAAGCCGATAGCTATCGGTTTGGCAGCTTCACCGGGTGCGGCTACAGGAAAAGTTGTTTTTGATTCCGATCGTGCTGAGGTTTTGAATCGCGCCGGAGAAAAAGTTATTCTTGTCAGGGAAGAAACTCGTCCAGAGGATATTCATGGATTTTTTGCTGCGAGGGGTGTGCTTACCAGCAGAGGAGGGAAAACCTCCCATGCAGCGGTGGTTGCCAGAGGTATGGGTAAGCCGTGCGTGGCTGGAGCAGGGACTATTCGTATCGATATAAAAAACAAGCAAGCTTTTGCAGGAGAAGTTATAGTTAGGGAGGGCGATTACATGACCATCGACGGTTCCAATGGAAATGTTTACCTCGGGTCACTTGAAATGGTTACTCCCGTTTTCAGTCAAGAATTAAAAACCATTTTACAGTGGTCAGATGAGGCTGCTGGCATCAAGGTTTTTGCAAATGCCGATACTCCTGAAGATGCAGCTAAGGCTGCAGAATATGGTGCTATGGGAATAGGGCTGTGCCGGACAGAGCGGATGTTTAATGCTTCTGAGCGGCTTCCGATAGTGGTGGATATGATTTTGGCCGAAAGAGTCGAAGAGCGTACTGCGGCCCTTTCTTCACTACACCAAATGCAGAAGCAGGACTTCCTTGAAATCTTAAAGTCTATGGCGCCAAGGCCGGTAACCATACGACTTTTAGACCCGCCCATTCATGAGTTTTTACCTTCAGAAGAACGCTTGACTGAAGAAATTGAGCGATTGAGGGAATTGAGTCGTCTCATTCGGGGAGTTCATGCGCTTTATGGAGATGCCTTGTCCGCAACAGATCAAAACAGACAATCCGTTGCTCCTTTTAATTCGGAGGGTGAATCTAAGGTGGAAGCCATGATCCTTAAAAAACAAAAAATGCTTCGCAAGGCACATGAATTGAGAGAAATCAACCCCATGTTGGGTCATCGGGGAGTACGTCTGGGAATTACGCAACCTGAAATTTATGAGATGCAAATCTCTGCCATCCTGGAAGCAGCTTCCGAATGCCGACAAAAGGGAGTGGAGGTTAACCCAGAGATAATGGTGCCCCAGGTTTCACTCGCGGAAGAGTTGATTAACGTAAAACAGCACGCAGATACAATTGCTGAAAAGCTTGAAAAAGAAACGGGCCTCAAACCACACTATCGTTTTGGTACCATGATTGAAGTCGTAAGAGCCTGTTTGCACGCTGGTGAACTGGCGCGTATCGGAGACTTTTTTTCCTTTGGGACCAACGATCTTACACAGGCGACGTTTTCTTTTTCAAGAGAAGATGCTGAGAATAAGTTTCTCCCCGCGTACATGAACTCAGGAATACTTAAGGAGAATCCATTTGAAATTTTGGATCTAACAGGTGTAGGGAAGCTTATGAAGATGGCTGTTGAGGACGGTAAGGCCGCTAATCCAGACCTTAAGATTGGTATTTGCGGGGAGCATGGAGGTCAACCACGGGCTATTGCTTTTTGCTATCAACTCGGATTGGACTATGTATCCTGTTCCTCTCCACGTGTGCCTGTAGCGCGATTGGCTGCTGCACATGCTGCCTTCGGTAAAAAGGCACAAGCGGCGCTTTAGTCTAGTTCTTCCTAAGCGAAAAAATAGTAATCCTACTTCGGTAGTGTTGTTTTTTTATTTTTCCTTTGGCTATTCGTCTCCGGATATTTTTTTGACATCCGACTCGATGTTCCGTAAACGGTTGGTGCAAAATTCGACCAGATCTTTGGCCTCCTTAACCTTGCCGGCTAATAAATCTAAGGGGACATCTCCCTGTTCGATTTCCGTTACTAATTTTTGAAGGGCATGGTGAGCCTTTTCATAGGTCAATTCATTCTTCTTGCTCATAGATCTGCATTTATATTCCGCGGTTTCTTTTCTTTGACTTCACTTTCAAAATCGAAATCCTTCAGCTGAAAGCCGATAAGATCATTTTTTTCGATTTCTTTTGGATTGGTAATAATTTTTCCAGCTTTTCGAATGATGGTAAACCCTTTCGACAGAATGGTTTCCGGACTAGCTGCGCGGATTAGCCGCGACATACCGTTGAGTTCTTCCTTGGCTGATCGTAGTATCTCCAACGCTGACTGAAAAAAGTTCTCTTTCAATAGTAAGAGATTATTTTCCCATTCATAGTTATGGTCTAAAATCCGTGCAGCGACTTTGGTGGGCGTTTTTTCCTGACGGGCCATTTGATCCGTAATGCTGGTGTTTCGGTCGTGACCAATTCCTGTTAAGATGGGAATCGGAAAATGGGCCACTTTCGCAGCTAGTTCAAATTGATCAAAAGGCTTAAAATCCGTTTGCGAACCGCCGCCGCGGACAATAGCCACAGCATCAAATGCGCGTCCTGATCTTAGGATGGCTTCTAATTGATTGATGATCATTTGATGTGCATCGTCTCCCTGAATCTGCGTGAGGTATTCTGTCACCTCAAAGGCGTATCCATATTTATTTCCTCTTAACTCTTGAATAAAGTCGCGTTGTCCGTCTGAGTTCAGTGCCGTAATAAGAGCAACCGATTGGATCACGGGCGGCAGTGGCAACGATTTATTTGGAGTAAAAAATATTCCGTCAACTACTCGAATGGTTGTGGGGTGTTCGCGAACAAGTCTTTCCAATGTTTGTTGCCGCTCCAGCTCAAGGCTACCCAGTGCATAGGCTATTTCTATTTCCTGAACTTCTAAACTAAGTCCAAACCTGGGATGAAATTTGACGATCACCTGGCAGTTTATTTCCAGACCATCCGAAAAAAGCTTTCCTGTTATTTTTTCAAATCGCTCAATTTCTGAATAGCTGTTGGCCCAAAAGACTCCTCTGATTTCAGCTAGGGTTTCTGTTCCCTGTTTTTCGATGAATTTTAAATAACATCGTTTCAAAGACACCTGCTTTTTCACATCTGTAATTTGAGCAGTAACCCAGATCACTCGGCCCTCGTATCTGTTTCGCAGTACATTTTGAATATCCAAGGCCAGCTCGGAAAGTCTGATTTTATTTTTTGATTCGTTCATTGGATCTTTTGGTTCCACTGGTGCTTGACCTTGATATTATTTATGGCTTGTTTTGTGCTCTAAACTGCTCAACCAGCCATGAAAAATAGCATAATCCGTTCGTTTGTTGTTCTGGTATTTTCCACAGTGATCTTTTCCTGTAAACCTGAATTCAAAGGCGTCGTAATTGAGTCTGAAAAGCAGCGTTTTGGAATAGATACCATTACCACTGAATTGATTAATCCATGGGGCATGGCTTTTCTTCCCGATGGACGAATTTTGGTAACGGAGCGCTCCGGGAGTATTCGCGTTATTCAAAACGGAGAAATGCAGGAATCCCCTCTTGAAGGTGTTCCTGCTGTTTTTGCAGAAGGTCAGGGTGGTCTGATGGAAATCAAACTTCATCCTGATTATGAAAACAATGGTTGGATTTACCTTACCTATTCCAAGCCGGGTCCGGATACAACGAGCTCAACAACTTTGGCTCGAGCTAAAATTGAAGGTAACCGGTTGATTGAACTCACAGAACTTTTTAATGCCAAACCCTGGATTGTTTCTGATTACCATTATGGAAGTCGAATTGCCTTTGATGGAGCTGGTCATTTATTCCTGACCTCAGGAGAACGTGGGCAACGGGATAGTGCCCAAACACTATCCAATCATTTTGGTAAAGTCATCCGACTGAATGAAGATGGAACAATTCCTTCTGATAACCCATTTGTCAATACCCCCGGTGCTTTGCCTGAAATCTGGAGTTATGGCCACCGAAATCCACAAGGCTTACTGTTTGACACTGAAACCAGACAGTTGTGGGATACGGAACATGGACCGATGGGAGGTGATGAACTTAATTTGGTTGAGCCTGGAAAAAATTATGGTTGGCCTGTAATTACCTACGGCATCAATTACGACTCTACCATCATTTCAACGCTTACTGAGAAAGAAGGAATGGAGCAACCAGTGCGCTATTGGAAGCCTAGCATTGCTACGTGTGGTTTGATGAAGGTGGAAGGTGATCGGTATCCGAACTGGAAAAGTAATTATTTGGTTGGTGCCCTAGCACAAATGCATGTGGCACGCGTAGAATTGTCAGACGGTAAATACGTTCGGGAAGAGCGTCTTTTAGAAAAAGCCGGTAGAGTAAGGTATGTGGCTCAGGATCCTGATGGAATTATTTATGTGGCAACAGAGGGTCCTGGAAGTCTTTTGAAATTGGTTCCCTTGAACTGATCTTCAGAGTAAACTCTAAACAGTTAACGATCGGTTGCGTGCAGGGTTTTCCCATTTACGGGAAGCCACTTGATCTTTGACTATCCATGCCGAGTCATAGAGTGCAACGGTAGGGCACACGTGGTAGGGAACACCGTAAAAAACATGTCCAACCTCATAGCTATTCCTTCGATCGGTTTGGACCACTAAATGTTCCTCGCTTTGACTTATGGGTAAAAGTTCAGGTCCGTTCAAAAAAGTCACACGCTTTTCCAGTGGATTTTCAGAAGCGATTGACTTGTGTCCAAGGTCAAGACATAAAAGTCCTTCAGCCGGTTTGGAAATAACACGCGTCAGCACAATGGCTGCATGAAGGAAGGGTTGCTCTTTTAATAAGTTTCCATACCCGGTATCCCAATAAATGAATGTTCCCGGACTGCATTCCACATCCTTTCTCTTGGAATGTATGGGAAAGGTTGGCGACCCGCCAGCCACAATTAACGCAGACTGACCAGTGTGTTCCTTGATTTTAGCCACTAATTTTTCTACGAGGCTAAAACTGTCATCGCATTTCTTTTTACGAAGTTCGAGATCTGTGTCGCGGAGATGCCCATCGTACGCGTGGATTCCGATAGGACGTAGGCCTTTACTTTGTTGAAAAGTCGTAAACAGCGAAAAGGCTTTTTCAGAATCTGCTCCTGTTCGGTTCATTCCAACGTTTAGGTCAACCCAAACATTCAATTGAATTCCTTCTGCTTCCATGGTGGAGCTTATGGCCTTTGCGCAGGCTTCATCATCAATGAGGCAGGAGTAATGAGTCTTTGGAAATTTCTTTATCAGTTGCGCCAGTCGGCCGGCTTTTGGACCAGTTGGCTGATAAGCCAATATTACATCAGAAGCGCCAATAGAACCGAGCATTTCGGCTTCTGCAATGGTAGCGCATTTAAATTTTTGAATACCCGCCTCCAGCATCATGGAACAGGCCTGTGGTGATTTATTGGTTTTAACGTGTGGTCTTAGCCGTTCCACATGATCCACCATACTTTTGAGCAAGGAAATATTCTCTTTAACCCGATCTGGATAAATGACCAAAGCGGGCGTATCGACTTCCTTCAGATTATTTATTTCCCACCACATCAGGCTAATTCAAAAACGGCTTCAATTTCAACCGGAATATTATCGGGTAGTGAACCCATTCCAACAGCGCTACGGACACCAACACCTTTATCCTCCCCCCAAATTTTTGCAAAGAGTTCGCTGCAACCGTTTATGACATAGGGGTGCCGCTCAAAATCTGGCGTCGCGTTTACCATTCCCAGGACTTTGATCACGCGCCCAATTTTATCCAGGCTACCTAAGTTTTTTTTCAGTGTAGCCAGTATCGCCAGTCCTACCTGCTGCGCGGCTTGTTTGCCTCCATCTGCATCCATATCCACACCAACCTTGCCAATAATTAATGTTCCATCTGACTTTACCGTTCCGTGACCTGAAACATAAACTAGGTTTCCAACAATAAGAAAGGGTTTATAGACGCCCAAGGGTTTAGGTGGTGGGGGTAAGGATAGATTAAGATTAGCAAAATTTAAATCGGCAGACATAGTGGATGAATTTAAAAAAGTGAAAACGTCCATTGTAAAGTTAAGGCTCCCAGTAAGCCACACGTAGCTACAATTGTTTCCATTAGTGACCAGGAGCGGATCGTATCGCGAATACTTAAATTAAAGTATTCTTTAAACAGCCAGAACCCTGCATCATTGAGATGAGAAAACATCAGGCTTCCGGCACCAACGGCAAGGACCATGAGGTTAGGGTCTGTTTCGGGGTGGGCGGCCAGCAGCGGTGCAACAATTCCGGCGGCCGTAAGTCCGGCTACAGTTGCTGAACCAACCGATACGCGTATCAGGCAGGCAATCAGCCAGCCTAATAGGAGCGGATCGAGTTGAAGATTATTCAGCATTCCGGCTATTTCTGCGCTGACTCCGCTTTCAAATAAAATTTGTTTTAAACCCCCGGCGCCTCCCATAATTAAAACTACCATAGCTACGTCGCTTACAGCACTTGTGTAAATCGACATCACCTCGTTCATTTTCATTCCACGACGAAGACCGAGAGACCAGGTGGCATATACCAACGATACCAACATTACAATCGAAGAGTCGCTGAAAAAGGTAACGACTGGCTTTATTGCTGCTTCTTTATGTAAGGTCATATTTAAAATGGTTGTCACCGTTAGCAAAAGCACAGGTAACAAAGCGGTAAATAAACTATTGGATAGACCTGGAAGATTTACATGTTCGCGTGCTTCGGTTCGAAAGGTAGTGAGTAAGCTTGCTTTGATGTGGCCAAGTGTTTTTGAAAAGACGGGTCCTGCCAGAAGAACAGTTGGTACGGCAATGATGGTTCCGTATAGCAATGTGGTGCCCGTATCTGCACCAAATTGACTCACTAAGGCAACAGGCGAGGGGTGAGGAGGTAGAAATCCATGCGTTACGGAAAGCGAAGCGATCATGGGAAGACCAACATAAACGGCAGGCAAACGGTACTGATGAACCACTCCAGCGATAAGTGGAAATACAAGAATAAAGGCCACATTATAGAATAGGGGTAGGCCAATAACAAAGCCGGTAACCATAAATGCTACCTGCAGTCTGTTTTGACCGAAGAGCCCCATCAATCCTGTGGCAATCTGTTGTGCGGCACCGGTTTCAGCAATTAGTTTTCCTAGCATGGAACCGGCAATGACGACAATGGCCA
>JBMSPY010000107.1:0-7359 GCA_049423005.1 Cyclobacteriaceae bacterium | reverse complement strand
AAGCACCGCAACACGTGATTATGAGCATATCCTATACAGAACCCGGTATTCAGGGCGATACAGCAACTCGTACGTTGAAGGCAGCTACTCTTGAGAATGGAGTAGAAATTCGTGTACCGCTCTTCATCAATACCGGCGATAACATTAAAATCGATACTCAAACCGGTGATTATATTGAACGGGTAAAGTAATATGGCAAAAAAACAACCGGAGCGTACGCCTAAAGCAACTGGAAAAAGCTCCACAAACTCCACTAACATGAAAACAGCCGAAATCCGTGACCTGATCGAATTCCTCTCTAAATCAGGGTTGAATGAAGTCAATATCGAAACGAAGGAACTGAAGTTGCATGTCAAAAGAGAGCCTGATCAGAACGTAATTCAGGGTACAGCCGCTCCAATGGTTGCCCCTGTTCCAGTGGCGGCAGCACCGGCCCCCGCAGCCCCTGCCGCTCCAGCTGCACCCAAGCCAGCTGCAGCACCTGCAGGAAAAAATACCATAGATATCAAGTCGCCGATGATTGGAACCTTTTACCGTTCCGCCAATCCCGACTCACCTCCATTTGTTTCCGTCGGCGACAAAATCACCAAGGGTCAAACCGTATGCATCATCGAGGCCATGAAACTGTTCAATGAAATTGAATCTGAAGTTTCTGGAACAGTAGTTAAAGTTTTTTGCGAAAATTCGACCCCCGTTGAATACGACCAGGTATTGTTCGTAGTAGAGCCCGACTGATCAGTCTACTGATCTGTTAACCCATTATACGCCCTCATTATGTTCAAAAAGATCCTTATTGCCAACCGTGGGGAAATTGCCCTACGCATTATACGGACCTGTAAAGAAATGGACATTCCTACCGTTGCGGTTTATTCCACAGCAGACCGGGAAAGTCTTCACGTGCGCTTCGCAGATGAGGCCGTTTGCATCGGCGATGCGCCAAGCAAAAATTCATACCTCAACATTCCCCGAATTATTTCTGCTGCAGAAATAACCAATGCCGATGCCATTCATCCAGGCTATGGTTTCCTTTCTGAAAATGCCGAGTTCTCAGCGGTATGCAGTGAGTATGGGATAAAATTCATTGGCCCTACCCCAGCCATGATCCGTTCCATGGGTGATAAATCCACCGCCAAGGACACGATGAAAAAAGCTGGCGTTCCAACCATTCCTGGTTCTGATGGACTGTTATCCAGCATGGAAGAGGGTATGGCCATTGCCAAAAAAATCAAATACCCTGTTATCGTTAAGGCCACCGCAGGTGGAGGC
Organism: Cyclobacteriaceae bacterium; assembly: GCA_049423005.1. Lineage (GTDB taxonomy): Bacteria > Bacteroidota > Bacteroidia > Cytophagales > Cyclobacteriaceae > ELB16-189. The sequence continues at coordinate 6,093 of JBMSPY010000107.1, read as the reverse complement.
GGTAAAGGTATGCGCATCATCAATGAGGCTTCAGAATTCAAAAAAGCCTGGGACGACGCCAAGCGTGAAGCTGCCGCGGCCTTCGGAAACGATGGACTTTACCTGGAGAAATTTGTAGAGGAACCCCGTCATATCGAAATTCAAGTGGTGGGTGATCAGTACGGAAAAGTTTGTCACCTGTCCGAGCGCGACTGCTCCATACAGCGCAGACACCAGAAGCTGGTGGAAGAAACACCTTCCCCTATTGTTACTCAGGAGCTTCGTGAAAAAATGGGGGAAGCCGCTATCCGTGGAGCTAAGGCCATCAATTACGAAGGCGTTGGAACCATCGAGTTCCTGGTAGACAAACATGGTGATTTCTACTTTATGGAAATGAACACCCGTATTCAGGTGGAGCATCCCATTACGGAAGAAGTAACGGATTACGATCTGATCAAAGAACAAATCAAAGTTGCAGCGGGCGTACCAATCTCCGGAAACAATTATTTCCCAAAAACATACGCCATGGAGTGCCGGATCAACGCTGAAGATCCAGCCAATGGTTTCCGCCCTTCACCTGGAAAAATCTTAAATCTGCATTTACCCGGTGGTCATGGTATTCGCGTCGACAGCCACGTTTATGCCGGATACACCATTCCACCGAATTACGACAGCATGATCGCCAAGTTGATCGTGAGCGGGCAAAGCAGAGAAGAGGTCATCACACGAATGAAGCGTGCGTTGAGTGAGTTCGTAATCGAGGGTGTAAAGACAACCATACCTTTCCACTTGGCGCTTATGGACAACGCTACATTCCGGTCCGGTAAGTTCACTACAAAGTTCCTGGAGACCTCTTTCGATTTCTCCACGATCAAATAAGGAATTATCCGATTTCAATTACCACATCGTCGGTCAGCGGATGACCAACGCAGGTAAGCACATATCCTTCTTCAAGTTCGGATTTCGAAAGACCATCCTCCTCGTCAAGTTTTACTTTTCCGGAAATAGCTTTTCCTCTGCAGGCCGTGCACAATCCACTCTGACACGAGTAAGGCAGATCAATACCCTGCGCAAGAGCTGTTTCCAAAATAGTTTTTCCAGCCTCTACTTTAACTTTGTGCTCCTGTCCATCGTATCGAATGACCACCTCGTGGGCCTGCGCCGAAGCACCAGAGGGTGCTGATTCAGACTTTTTCTCAGATAAGCCCTGCTTGAAACTCTCGTGGCGAATTTTATCCTTTGGAATACCCCGAGCAATTAATAAGCTCTCTACATTCTTCATCATTCCCTCGGGGCCACACATCAAATAAGAGGTTTGCTCAGGAGTAAGCGAAGGTAGGTTGGTATAAATATCGTTTAAGATCGATTCATTCAGAAAACCTGAATAACCCTTCCAATTCGCCGGAGCATCATCCAGTAGATAGAATACTCTAAACCGCTGGCTATGTTCGGCCTGAAGGGCATCCAGTGTTCTTTTAAAAATGATGCTGGTTTCATTTCGATTGGAATAAATCAATGAACACTGACTATCCTTTTCAGTTGCCAGCAAAGTCTTGATCAGAGAAAGCATTGGTGTAATTCCACTGCCTCCTGAAAATAAAACCAGGTGACGTACAGAACCAGAGGCAAAATCAATTGTGAAATTTCCGGTTGGATCCATGATTTTAACCTTATCGCCTGGACGAATCGTATCCGCAATGTGATTGGAGACCAGACCCTGATCCACTCGCTTAATGGCTACCGCAGGATAGGTATCGGTAACGGGCGAAGAGCATAAGGAATAAGCTCTACGCACTTCCTGACCTCCTACGGTAAAAATCAAGGTCAGAAATTGTCCTGATTTATACATTAAAGGAGGTTGCGTTTGCTCGAAGACCAAGCTAACCGCATCCGGCGTTTCCTGGATTACTTCCCGAACAATGAGCTCGTGGTAACGGGAACCAGATGATTTTGGCTCCTCAATTTTCTTTTTAAAAAATCCGAATGGCATACATTAAAAGGTCCGCAAATTTAATGGCAATTCGGACTAAAGCACTATGCGTCCAACGCTGATTGCCATTCGGAACGAATGAAGTCTTCTAATTCATGGATGTACTCCCGGCTAAAGTTAAAACGAATGCCAGCAGCCTGATAGACCTCAGGTATGGAGACCATATTTCCCAGGCGTAAGGCAGTCTTATAACCGTTCAATCCTTCAGCCGGATTGTTTCGAAATAGCCGCCATATGGCCACAGCACCAAGTTGTGCCATTCCATATTCGATGTAATAAAACGGCACTTCATACAGGTGGAGTTGCTTTTGCCATAGGTAGGCTTGAGCCTCTTCATAATCGGACCAGTCTGTCAGCGAATCGGAGTATTTGGAAAAGATTTCCTTCCATTTAATCCGACGTTCTTCGACGCTATGCTCCGGATTTTCATAAATCCAATGCTGAAAGTGGTCAATAGTTGCTACCCATGGAAGCGTCTCCATGATGTCTTCTAGTTGCTCGGTACGTGCACGTGCAGCCTCGGCCGGATTCGGAAAAAAGATATCCCAATGGTCCATGGTCAGTAACTCCATAGACATCGAAGCCAACTCCGCCACCTCCATAGGAGGATTTTTAAAATCAACAAGCTTTAAATCCCGGGTTAGAAAATTATGAACAGCATGACCACCTTCATGCATCAGCGTAGTCATATCCCGTAACGTAGATGTGGCATTCATAAAAATGAAGGGAACTCCAATCTCAGGCAGCGGATAGTTGTAACCACCAGGGGCTTTTCCTTTTCTGGACTCCAGATCCAAGTGCCCCATTTTCTCCATAATGCGAATGCAGTCGCCGAGATACGGATCCAGCCGTGAAAGGCAAAGTTTTGACTTCTCCAGAAGCTCCTTGCCGTCATGAAATGCCCGTAAGGCCGGACGCCCCATCGGATCAACCGCTTTATCCCAAGGGCGCAAGCGGTCAACACCAAGCTGTTTCTTTCGATCAAGGGCCAAATTCTGAAGAAGTGGAACCAGTTCAGCTTCAACAGACTGATGGAAAGCAAAACAATCCGCAGGTGCGTAATCAAATCTACCCAGAGAACGAAACATGTAGTCACGGAAGTTGGAAAATCCGGCATTCAACGCAACCTCGTGACGCAATCGAATCAGTTGTGAAAACAGGTCATCTAACTCATCCTTTACACTCAACCGACGTGCCGTAATTTTTTTCCATACCTCTTCCCTTCTTAATCGATCCGGTTCCTGAAGAATTACCGATGCCTGCTGCAAAGTGAGCTCCTTACCGTCCACTTCTACGGTCATAGCCCCGCTTATTTGAGCATACTTTTGAGACAGTACATTGATCTTAGTAAACAGCGGAACATTGACTTCTCGAAATAATTCAACTTCCTTTCGGACAGAACGAAGAAGTATGGCGTATGCCGGATCTGTCTCTAATTCGTGTAAACTATCTGCAGACAAAAGCTTTTTGTTCAGCTGATCACTGATTGGAGCCAGTTTGGGCTGAATCTCTTCAATAAAAAACTGATACTCTTTCTGGTATTGTTCGTTGTCGGTAAAACATGTCATCCGAATCGTTCGCCAGCCTAAATCCTCGGCCAAAACAGACTCCAACTCGCTACGATCTTCAAGCCAACGCTCTATGTCGGCGCGGGATTTTAAGGAACGCGAAAGTAAGTCCGTTGAATAAGGGGTTAAACTCTCAAAATTTTCCAGCACATAGTTTTCCGGTAAAAACTTCCGGGCCGGCCGCACAGGTACATCGATCATCTTTTTTTGATTTTGGCAAAATTAGCCAACTCCAACCTTAAAACCGGATATCAAATCCTGCCTATCTTGCGGAAAAGTGAAAAAGATTCTTTTCATAGGCCTGTTGATTGTACTGGCGGGATTTCAACAAAAACCAGTCAAGACCATATTGTTTTTAGGCGATAGCCTTACCGCTGGTTATGGACTTTCTCCAGATCAGGCGTTTCCGGCGGTAGCCGAATCTCTTCTTAAGCAAAAAGGTAAAAATGTGAAGGTCATCAATGCCGGAATCAGTGGTGAGACCTCCGCAGGTGGTTTGGCCCGCATTGATTGGGTTCTCAAACAGCCAGTAGATATCCTGTTCCTGGAGCTTGGTGCCAATGATGGATTACGCGGACTACCGGTGTCCGAGACGGAAAAAAATCTCCAGGGAATCATAGACAAGGTGAAGGCCAAAAATAAAAGCGTAAAAGTTGTTCTGGCCGGCATGATGGTGCCCCCAAATATGGGTAAAGAGTACTCCAGTCAATTTGAAAAAGTATTTATCAACCTCGCCTCACGAAATAAATGTGTGCGCATTCCTTTCTTACTTGATGGTGTTGGAGGAATCGAACGCCTCAATCAAGCCGATGGCATTCACCCGACTGCAGAAGGTCATCGTATCGTTGCCAATACGGTTGTAAAGACACTAGAGCCGTTACTTTGATTAACGGATTTTAAAACCTTTCAGGATTTCCTGAACCCACAGTTTGTACATTTTTCCAGAGGGGTGCAGCCGATCACCGGCAACCAATTCAGGGTCTTTCAAGCCATCTCTGGAGATTTCAGTAATATTGAAATACGCAATTCCCCGCTCCAGAGTAATTTCTTTGTTGGCCTCGTTAAATTCATCCAGATCATCTGAAATCTCTTTCTGTTTGCCTACACCAAACGGGGTATAGCCGTAATCAGGTATGGAAACCACAAAAACCCGTTCTTTTCGACCACCGGCCTTTTTAATAGCCATTTCCAACAGTTCCTTAAACTCAGGCTCATACGATTCTACGGTCTTCTTTTGATACTGGTTGTTTACACCTATCAACAAAGAAACAAGATTATAATCGTCAGAAGTACCAGAGGAAAGAATCGCTGCTTTCAGCTGATCGGTACGCCAACCTGTAGTGGCAATAATTCTTGGCTTTTCAATCGTTATACCTTCTGCGCGGAGGGCAGTGGCTAAAAGCTCCGGCCACCGCTCATCCTCTGCAACACTTTCACCGATAGTATAACTATCACCAAGTGCTAAAAATCGCACGGGAACAGATTTATCAATAATGATTTGAGCGGATGTTTCCATGAGAGGTAAGAGTAAAGTCAAAAAGAAAAATAAACGCATAACGCCAGGTTATTGATGAATGTGTACTTACTGACCGGAATCTTTAATCCATTTAAAGGCATTACTGAAGGCTTCCATCCACGGACTAACCTCATCCGATTGCTTTCCATTATTCGGATAATACGGCCAGTTCCAGGGAAACAAGGAACGCTCCAAGTGAGGCATCATCGCCAAATGCCTACCGTCTGCCGAACATAATGCTGCAATGGCGTGATCCGAATCATTAGGATTGCCAGGGTATTCTGCGTAGGCATAGTTGGCCGCAACCTTAAATCCTTCGATGCCCTGAAGCCTAAATCTTCCTTCGCCGTGGGCTAACCAAACACCCAATCTGCTTCCCGAAAGAGATCCCAACATCACAGAATTATTCTCAGGAATAACCACATTCACAAAGGCCGATTCAAAGCGACCAGAGCCATTGTGGTGCATCTTCGGATGGTCACTAAGCTGAGGATACAGCAATCCTAATTCCATCATCAGCTGACAGCCGTTGCAGACACCAAGACTCAACGTGTCGCTTCTGCGGTAAAAATCATCCAGAGCTTTTTTGGCTCTTTCATTATATAAGAATGCTCCGGCCCATCCTTTTGCAGATCCGAGTACATCCGAATTGCTGAAGCCTCCGACAAAAACAATCATTCGGACATCGCTTAAATCTTCACGACCGGTGATCAGGTCCGTCATGTGAACATCCTTTACATCAAAACCAGCCAGCCACAAGGAATAGGCCATCTCCCGGTCACCATTTACACCCTTCTCTCGAATGATAGCAGCACGTATACCTGTTGACTTGTGTCGGAATGGATTAGCATCAAAACTGGTGTAGGAGCCATTAAAGGTTTTAGGAAAATCATATAGCAATGGCTGACGGAAATAATTTTCTGCACGAAGTCGAGCGTAGGTTTCAGATCGTTGTTGTGCATCAAGCCATTGAGAGGTCGAGAACCAGACCTTCCGAGCTTCCTCAACCGAAACGTCAACGCGTTCTGAACCTTGTTGCA
>JBMSPY010000106.1:0-7370 GCA_049423005.1 Cyclobacteriaceae bacterium | reverse complement strand
ACAAGCCTTGGAGTCAGCCCCAATAGTCATTTTTACTACAGCTTTCGATGAGTTTGCCATAAAAGCATTTGAAGTAAACGCACTCGATTACCTCGTAAAGCCCATCCAACCAGAGCGGCTTGCAGAGGCCATACGTAAAGCCCTGGATAAAGAAAGAGCCCGCGATGGTCGCCGTGAAGGGAAATTGGGACTCAACGATCAGGTATTTGTAAAGGATGGTGAGAAATGCTGGTTTGTAAGCCTGTCTAATGTAAGACTCTTCGAATCAGACGGGAATTACATCAAAGTCTTCTTCGACACCAACCGCCCCATGATTCACAAATCTTTAAATGCTCTGGATGAGCGACTCGATGAACGCGCATTTTTCAGAGCAAGTCGCAAACACATCATCAATTTGAGTTGGGTTGAAGGCATTGAACCATGGTTCAATGGAGGTTTGATGGTAAGACTGAAGGGTGGCGATAAGGTTGAAGTAAGCCGACGACAGGCGGCTAAATTCAAAGACATGATGAGTCTGTAAAGGGATTTACTCAATGAATAAATCCCGTGTGATTTCATCTGCTATCAACTTACCAGAGGATGTCAGATAGAGCACATGGTTATCAATCAAAATCTTCCCGGTATCCATCAGGTTCTGCAGATAGTCTTGATGAATATTCCAAAGGCTGTGGTTGTAGGTGCGCTCCATATAATCCAACGAACATCCTTCTCTGGTTCGAAGGGATGTCAGTAGGTATTCATTAAGGTGATCTTTTTCCGTAAGTACCTCGGTTGTCCAGAAGGATTTGCCATCCTGAAGAGCAGACATGTATCCGGCATTATTGGAAATATTGATTTGCCTCGACGTACCATCAAAGGAGTGAGCTCCTGGTCCAAGTCCAAGGTACGGAACCTGTCTCCAATAGCTGCTGTTATGCTTTGATTCAAATCCTTTCAATGCATAATTTGAAATCTCATACTGCTCCAAACCTGCATCTGGAAGAGTGCTCATTAGGTACTCGAATTCGTTGGCATTCTCTTCATCAGAAACAGCTTTGAATTTTCCTATAGAGGACCATTTTCCAAACACCGTTTTATCTTCAATGGTCAGACCGTAGGCTGAAATATGTTTTGGTTGAAAACCTAAAAGAGTGGAGACGTCCTCTTTTAGTTGCTCCATGGATCTTCCAGGAATAGCAAAAATCAAATCGGCATTTAGATTGGATATTCCTCCCTCATGTGCGATCTCCAGACTTTTGGCTGCCTGCTTTCCTGAGTGAGACCTGTTCAATTTTATAAGCGTTTCATCATGAAAGGATTGTATGCCGATGCTTAGTCTGTTGATCCCCAACTCCCTTAAAAAACTGATTTTTTCTGCTGAAATATCTTCCGGGTTGGCTTCAAGTGTAAGTTCAGCTCCTTTTTTGATAGAAAAAGTTTGCTGCAAGGCCACAATGATTTTTTTCAGTTCAGCCTCACTGAGCACCGATGGAGTGCCTCCTCCAAAATAAATGGTTTCAACGACTGCTCCGTTCAGGTAATGGGCTCTGAGATCAATTTCTGCACAAATGGACTCAATAAGCACTTTTCGATACCGCTGATCAGTCGAAAAATGAAAATCGCAATAATGGCAAGCCTTGTTGCAGAAGGGAATATGAATGTAAATACCAGCCACGATCAAATTTATACAAACGTTGCTGGTTCGTAGCTTTGCACAGATAGACCATGATTCGAGCTACCCTCCAAAAAATCTTTTTACTTGTTCTGCCATTATTTATGGCCACTGAACTTTGTGGACAAAAACAGGTTAGTCAGGATATATCGTTCCGGATAATTTCGGACTCCGGGTCTAGCGCTCAAACAGGTCCGGTATGGAATTTTGAATTTTCACCGGAAGATAAAGGCTCGGTTTTAGTGGCATCGAGCCCGAAAACATTTAGCGTTTTTGTTCAGGAAAAACTGATTGCAGCCTCGATTAGTGGCTTTCGGTGGAATGCCGATAGTCTGAATCAAGTACTTGGGTATCCAAAGCAATTAACATTTTTCACCTCTGGTAAATCGCTAATAAAATTGACTCAAGTCAGAATAATTCCTACGGATCCATTTGAGCCAGAAAGGCGAAAAAAGACTGTGGGTATGAATTTTGGGATCATAGGAGGATTTTTACTGGTATCCGTTCTAATCTTTTTATTGTCAACACTATCTGCCGGGGCGTCAGGATTTTTTCTTTTGTGGAAGGCCTTTTCAATTTCAATCCGGGAAGATCGACCTGACGAGATCAGAGCTAATTCAGCATCAGCCCTTCTCATTTATGTTTTTACACTGTTGTTTGCCTCCGTTACGCTCACTTTTTTAATAGGTGATGAATTGAAAACTTCAGGTGAATTTTTCATAAAGGCTTTTCAGAATTTGTGGATTTTACTCGCGATTATGGCTTTACGTTACCTGATGATTGCCTTTGTTTCCTGGCTTTACCGCATGAGAGATATCAGTGATCACCAGATAATCGGTTTTTTTCAGGTCGCTCTATTGATTTGTTTTTTTGCATCAGGTGTTTTGCTGATTAATTTTTTCTTTGGTCTTAAGGTGAGTTCAAGCAGACTAGTTTTCACTTTCGCGTTCCCCGTACTTTTGGCAGGCTTCTATTTTGCGCTTTTTCTGCGCCTGATGCGACTGACAAGCTCAAAGGCATTGCATTTATTTTCCTACCTTTGTCTCTCGGAATTTATTCCGTTGGTACTATTGGTTTTCACGTTTTAACCGACGCCACTAACGACACTTGTCGCTATGTCAGAAACTGCAAACAGCAGATTACGGAAAGTAAAAAGTATCCTGATCACTCAGGAGGCCCCCGCGGATCCTAACAATCCCTACCTCAAACTTGCGGAGAAGTATAATTTAAAAATTGACTTCCGTCCGTTTATTCAGGTTGAAGCTGTCGACCTTAAAGAATGGAGAAAACAAAAGGTTGATATCCTTCAGCACACCGCTATTATTCTTACCAGCCGGAATGCTGTTGATCACTTTTTTCATTTGTGTAAGGAACTGAAGCTGGAAATGCCCCCGGATATGAAGTACTTCTGTATTTCAGAACAGACCGCTAATTACCTCAACAAGTATATTGTTATCCGGAAAAGAAAAATTTTCCACGGTAAAAAAACTACTGCTGAATTCCTGGACTGTTTTAAAAAACACAAGGCGGAAAAATTCCTTTTTGCATGTTCCGACATCCGTAAAAACGATATCCCCGACCATTTAAAAGCCAATGGTTTTCAGTTTACGGAGGCCATTATCCACCGCACGGCTCCGGCTGATTTATCTGACCTGAAAAATGTTTTTTACGACATCATTGCATTTTTTAGTCCTACCGGGATCAATTCGCTTTTCGTTAATTTTCCTGATTTTAAACAGAACAATACCCGTATAGCCACGATTGGTCCAGCCACCGCCGCAGCTGCACGGGAGGCCGGTTTAATCCTTGACATCGAAGCTCCCCTTCCGTCTATGACGAATGCTTTGGAGCTTTATGTCAAAAAGGCCAATGGTATCAAGTAGGTAGAATAAAAAAGGCTATGGCCTCCCGTCTTTTTAGGCTAAAAGCCTATCTTTAAAACCTGTTCTGCCACGATGAGAAAATCGGTACTCCTTTTTTTACTGCTCCTTTTCTTCCGGACCGCTTTTTCCCAGCAAGACCCGCAGATTACCCATTACATGTTTAATCCCGTATTCTTCAACCCTGCTTTTTCAGGGTCCGAAGGAACAACACGGTTAACAGCCCTTCATAGAACGCAATGGCTTGGCTATCAACCCACTCTCGATGAGGGAGGCGCACCCTCAACCCAGCTTTTCACCTTCAGTAACCCATTGCTGGGAATGAACAGTGGTATTGGTGGTTATGTGTCTAATGATCGGTTAGGACCCCTGAATAACCTTGAGGTTCAGGGATCCTATGCATATTTTAAAAAGCTTGGAAATGGCTTATTGAGCGCTGGTGTAAAGGCAGGATTTTATTCCCAAACCATCGATTTTGCCAAGTACAGAGCCATTAACCCTAATGACCCGCTCATCAATACGAAAGGAAAAGAATCTCAAGTAAAACCTGACCTTGGTTTAGGCCTGAGCTACCGCACTGAAAAGTTCTATGCCGGGGTAAGCATGAACCATATTCTGCGCTCCACCTTTGACTTCGGGCTCAACCAGCGGGCCATGCTTCAACCAACCTTGTATCTAACAGGTGGCTATTTCTACGAAGTGAATTTCGACCTGAAGCTTCAGGTAATGACTCTTGTTAAAAGTGATTTCAACAAAACTGCCATCGACTTTGGCGGAATTGCCTATTTTAAAGATACTATGTGGGGAGGATTGTCGTTTAGAGAATCTGAGGCCGCCATTTTGATGTTTGGTTACAGTTTGCTCCGGGATAAATCACTAAAAATTGGTTATGCCCTGGACTATGTGATAAAGGACCAAGCCGCAAAACAGCCAACCTCTCATGAAATTATGTTGGCCTACGAACTTCCTGTTGCGACTGCTGTTCAAAGAAAAATTGTACGGACACCACGCTACAGGCATTAAGGCACATTTTGTTTTTTGGTATTTTTTAAACAATTTGGAGGTTACATTGTTCAGAAACGTTGAAATTCCACTGTTTTTGGGCTTTGACTGAATAGAAACTAAGAATTTGTTATCACTGATTATTTTTTATGATGGCTGGCTTTTCTAAATATGTTGTTAAAACGGGCATTTTTATCGGTTTTGCCGTGCTCGTTGCAGGTTGCGGTCTCTTAGGCATAGGAGGCGGAGGTGGCGGCGATTACCCAGGGGAGCTGGAAGGCGTTCCTGATCGCTCAGGTTGGGTAATGACTATGCCTTATGGTATGGTGGCAATCCCCGCTGGTACTTTTCATATGGGCCAATCTGATGAAGATCCTGCCTCCACTCAGGTTAACTTCAACAAACAGGTTACCATCGGTCCGTTTTACATGGACGAAACGGAAATTACCAACAATGAATACCGCCAGTTTACTGACTTTTTCCTGGTAAACATGGGAACCATTGATGGTTTCCCTGCCGTTAGCCCCGATGATTTTCGTGATCAATACTACCCGGATTCTACAGTTTGGACTCGGGATTTTTCCCACCACATGGGCGACCCAATCCAGGATTATTACTTCTGGCATCCAGGTTATGATGATTATCCTGTTGTAGGTGTCGATTGGGATGCGGCTGTTTTCTTTTCAAAATGGAGAACTGCTTTTTGGAATGATTACCGCAAGACCATTGGTGAACCTCCGATGCCTGCCTTCAGGCTGCCGTCCGAAGCAGAGTGGGAATATGCAGCCCGCGGAGGCCGTGATATGGCTAAATATCCTTGGGGCAATCCATACACCAGAAACTCAAAGGGTTGTATGCTAGCTAATTTTAAGCCCGGACGAGGTAATTTCTTTGACGATGGCTTCGCCTATACTTCTCCTGTAATGGCATTTTTCCCAAATGATTATGGTCTTTTCGATACTTCTGGAAACGTTTCGGAGTGGTGCCTGGATGACTTCAATCCGGCTGCAGTGCCAACGGTTTGGGATCTTAATCCACAATATATAGACGAGCGCACAAATCCACAGAGCGCCAAGTATAACGCCAAGATTGCGCCTAAAAAGGTTGTTCGTGGCGGATCCTGGAAGGATGTTGCGTATTACCTGGAAACCGGAACACGCACGTATGAATTTAAAGACTCCGCACGCGCATACATTGGTTTCCGCTGTGCCCTTACTCATCTTGGTCGTTCTTCCGGATACGAATTCGGAAAACCTTAATACTACTCTTCATTCAACTACTTAATAAAACTGAAACTTAAACCTTAACTAAAATGGCAAAGAAAAAAGGCGGATTCATGCACCTGCTCTACAAAACAATCATGCCAAAAATCTATGGTATCGGAGCGGCGGTTGTAATTGTTGGTGCATTGTTTAAAATCCTTCACCTCGCAGGAGCAAACGAAATGCTGATGATTGGTCTGCTTACTGAGGCAGCCATATTCTTCTTAAGTGCTTTTGAACCACCTGCAGCTGAACCAGATTGGTCAAAGGTTTATCCTGAGCTTGCTGAAGATTTTGAGGGACCAGTTACGCCCACAGCCAGCCGCATCAGCAATAAGCCTGCAGCAGGTGATTCTCCGCTGTTAAAAATTGATGAAATGTTGAAAACTGCTAAAGTGGACCAAAACTTATTGGATAACCTCGGAAAGGGTCTCTCCAATTTAGCCACTTCTGCTTCCCAAATGAACAGCTTAGCGAACGCCGCTGTTGCTACTAACGAGTACGCCAAAAATGTACAGTCAGCTTCTACAAGCTTGGTTGAAATGAACAAGTCCTACGGTACAGCCATGCAGGCAGTTTCCGCTATGGCCAGTGCATCAAAAGATACGGGCGAGTATCACAAGCAAATGCAAGCTGTTACAAAAAATCTTCAGGCACTTAATTCTGTTTATGAAATGGAATTGAAAGACGCCGATACACATGTGAAAAACATGAATAAATTTTATGAATCCCTTACTGGTGCCATGCAGGGCCTCACTAAGGTTGGCGATAATACAACCAAGTTCACAAGTGAATTGTCTAAGTTGACTGATAACATCACTGCTTTGAACACGGTTTATGGCAGCATGCTAACCGCAATGAAAGGTTCCAAATAGTTGAAGAAGTTTAAATAGTTAAGGTTTAAGTTTCCCTAACATCTAAATAAAGCTAACATGGCAGGCGGAAAAGAAACACCGAGGCAAAAAATGATCGGTATGATGTATCTGGTTCTGACGGCGCTTCTGGCGCTTAACGTCAGTAACGCAGTGCTTGAAAAGTTTGCTATTCTGAACACTACGCTCCAAGAGCTTCGTGGTGAAGAAGAAAATAACAACTTTAAAACAAATCAATCCATTCAGGAGGCGACCAGTAAATCGCCTAAGGTTCAGGATGCTAAAAAACGTGCCTTAGAGGTAAGAACACTTACACAGGATGTTATAGCAAAGCTGGATGCGGTTAAGGAGAATTTAACTACAGACCATAAGGGCATTAAGATGCCTGAAGAGGAGTTGGTATTGAACACCAACATCGCTGAAGAAAAAATGCTGAGCTCAACCAATCCTAAAATGGGTCAGGATTTTGAGAAAATTCTGGTGGACTATGTAGTTGGCTTGGAAGGAATCTCCAGAATGAAGTTTAATAAGCTTAACAAAAAAGCTGAGGATTACGCTGAGTTCAGAAACAACGAACATCATAAAGAGAAGGATTTTCTTCACTTCACTTTTGAGGGAACGCCAACTATGTCTGCCATTACAGTTATAAGTCAATTGCAAACTGAAATTCTGGAGTACGAGTCTTTAGCTTTGGATACCCTGG
>JBMSPY010000105.1:0-7414 GCA_049423005.1 Cyclobacteriaceae bacterium | reverse complement strand
CCCGGAACCCTCGGCGGCGCTGTCCGCGGGAACGCAGGTGCGTTCGGCACGGAGAACAGCGGAGTTTTTCAGGAATGTTCTTCTCTTCATGTCCATAATTTCTTTTTTAGTTGATGATGGTGTTGAGGGTTGGATAAAGATAGCCATTCAAGGGAATTTTCCGAATAAGAATTACACCTAAAATGAAAAAGCCGGGCCATAGTAACCCGGCTTTTTACCAAAAAAACTTACGACTGGGGTCGCTAAAAATCACTCCCAAAGGAGCGTACGAACCAAAAAATCCAGTCTGATAAGAAGGCATGCCGGCACCGGCAAAAAATGTTTACTACCAACAACCACTACGAAAGGAGTAAACGACCGGACGCGCCGGACATGCCATATCTTGAGATCAGCCCACCTGGCTAATCCACATTATCGTGCAGGAACTTGTTGTTCCCGAGGATCGTGTTGTCATCATTCAAATTGAAGCGTGAAATATGAGACTGTGAAGAATGCGGAACATTTTCCATCTGAACACCTCGCCGTAAATAGGCTGGTGTGGACCATTTGCTGTTGAATTCTTCCTTCGTCATTTCATTACGCTTTGAACCTTCTAATTGCTCACGACGCTTGCGTGCTTGTTCTTCCAGGCGCTTTCGTGTAAGGTTAGCCCCCATTGTGAGTTGCTCGTGCGATACCTGGTCGTCTGCCTCTTCCGATCCAAGGCCAGACTCTTCATCTTCTGCAAATAGTCCTTCTTCTTCCTCCTCTTGATCAAAATTCCATTCAGCATGAGGCTTTTCCTCCTCTGTTTTTTCTTCTGGAAATAAACTCAGTGTTGTGAAGGAAGGCGTTTCATCTTTTATTTCAGGATAGCGAAAATCGAAAACCGGCTTTTCTTCTTCTTCTTTCTCCTCATCAAAGAAATTTTCGGTTTCGGTAGGTTTACTAGCTATCGGTGTCGGATGGTTTTCCGGCTCAGGTTCAGGCTCAGACCAAAATTGGATCTCTTCAGGTGTATGGGTTGAGACAGGCTCCTCAACAGTTTTGAGGTACATTTCCTGTTCAACATTATTAACTGAGTTATCGGACTCAGGCAACAGGCCTTCCTCTGCAGGGGGTGTCTCCAGATCCATAACTTTACGCTCCGCTTTGCGCACCCGACGCTTACTGTCGTAGAAGCCTGTTGCAATAACGGTAACCCGGATGCGATCGCCCAAAGAACTATCCACACCGTGTCCAAAAATTACCTCACAACGATCACCGGCTTGCTCCTGAATGTAATTTGTGATGGTACTGAGTTCGTCCATCTGCAATTCAGCTTCATCACCACTGATGATGGAAAGTAAGATCTTTTTGGCACCCATGATTTCTGTGTTATCCAGTAACGGAGATGCCAGAGCCAAACGAGCAGCATTGACGGCCCGATCTTCACCTTTTGTTTCAGCTGATCCCATCACAGCTGCACCGGCATTACGCATGACTGTCCGCACATCCTGAAAGTCAACATTAACGTAGCCTGTAAGTGTAATGATCTCTGCAATTCCTTTTGCTGCCGTAGTCAACACATTGTCTGCTTCGGCAAAGGCCTGGCTGATTGCCAGATTACCAAACATATCGCGGAGTCGGTTGTTGAGGATAACCAAAACAGTATCGCAATTTTCTTTGAGGGCATTTACACCATGATTGGCCTGAGCAATTTTTTTCTTGCCTTCCCAGGCGAAGGGCATTGTAACGATACCCACAGTAAGGATATCCATCTCCCTGGCAATTTTAGCAATCACAGGTGCAGCACCGGTTCCGGTACCTCCGCCCATTCCAGCTGTGATGAAAACCATTTTAGCACCCTGTAAAGCTTCACGGATTTGCTCGTGGCTTTCTACTGCAGCGGCCCGACCAACTTCAGGATTGGCACCGCATCCAAGACCTTCTGTGAGTGTCGTTCCAATCTGAAGCTTGTGCGGGATGGGGCTACTTTTCAGCGCCTGCGAATCGGTATTGCAGATGATAAATTCAACATCTTTAATGCCCATTCGGAACATATGGTTAACAGCATTGCTGCCGCCTCCACCAACACCAACGACCTTAATAATGGATCGGCCGTTATGGGGTATATCAAACTTGTAGGTAGAACCAGGCTGATAGCTCTGGTCTGATCCGTTAAAAGCTGAAGGAAAATTGAACGTCATAATCGTATTATTTAGTGGTTGTTGTTTACTTGGTTATCCCTTTTGATAGGTTCCGCCGATATCATCGATGAGCACACCTTTTGTCTTTTCAATGATGCGGTTGAAGAAATTATTAAAGATGCTGTCCTTAGTTTCAGAAACCGGAGCGGAGGTAATTTCATTACCATTACCTTTTATCCGCGTGCTTTGACGCTGATCAAGGCTGCGAAATCCAGCAAGAACAAGGCCCACGGCTGTAGCATACATCGGACTCTTAACCTCTTCTATCTTGCTTGGACCCATGTGTTCATTAGGGTAGCCCACGCGGGTATCCAAACCGGTCATAAACTCCACCAGCTGTTTTAAACATTTCAGCTGAGCACCTCCACCAGTGATTACAATTCCGGCTGCCAATCTCTTCTCGTAACCAGAGCTGATGATCTCTGCATGAGCCATTTCCACAATCTCTTCCATACGGGCCTGAATGATGGATGACAGATTCTTTACTGAAATCTCTTTGGCCGGCCTGTTACGAATGCCCGGTATGGAAACAATTTCATTCGGGCTGGCTTCGTCGGCGATAGCCTTTCCGAAATGCTTCTTTAGTTTTTCCGCCTGAGCGGCCATTACAGTAAGTCCTTCCTGGATATCGGAAGTGATGATGTTACCACCGAAAGGAATAACCGCTGTATGTCGAATGATGTTTTCATGGAAGATGGCAATGTCTGTAGTACCTCCGCCAATATCGATCAGACAAACACCCGCTTCCTTTTCCTCCTCACTCAAAACCGCCAGACTGGAGGCGAGCGGCTCTAAGATAAGTTCGTCGATATCCATACCTGCTCTGCGCACACATTTATCAATATTCTTAATCGCGCTGGTGTGTGCTGTAATGATGTGGAAGTCGGCTTCCATACGTACACCAGTCATACCTACCGGATCTTTAATTCCCTCTGCACCGTCAACCGTATAATCCTGAGGCATCACATGAATGATCTGGTTTCCAGCAGGCAGCACCAATCGGTGCATATCCTGAGTGAGTCGACTCACATCTTCTATGCTGATTTCATCATCATTGGAGTTGCGGATATACAGTCCGCGCTCGATGTAGCTACGGATGTGCTGACCAGCAATACCGACATTAACCAAAGCGATGTTAATACCGGCGTTGTCCGCAGCTTCTTTGACGGCACGTGAAATGGCTACTACCGTTCGGTCGATGTTGGTTACTACACCTTTGATGACACCTTCCGATTCGGCTTTACCCATTCCGAGAACTTCCAGTTTGTCAAACTGATTCCTGCGACCAACAATGGCACAGATCTTTGTGGTTCCAATATCCAGTCCAACGATTATTTTCTCCTGTTCCATGATTAAAAAATTTAGCGGTTAGTAGTGGTTGATTTATAGAGTTGGTTTAAAAAGTCTCATTCAGCAACGATTTGATCAGCGAATTCCAGGTTCACCCGTTGGTAGCGGTTCCAGCCCCGTTCCGGGAGTATGGTTTTATAGAAAACCTTCAGTTTTAAAAATTTCTCGTCGATAGATTCCGGTTTTCCAAATTCAATAATCTGGCTGCCCACCTGAGGAAGCAGATTCATTTTTCCGTCGTTACGTAATTCAATTTCCGCAACCTGTTTGCTGAGGAAATCGTCTTCCCGTATGAACTCCAGGAGTTCCATAAGATTTTGACCATATTCGGTCTTATTGAGATCCTGATCCAGCAACAACTGCCGCACCATCGGTCCACTCAGAATCATTACTCGTGAACTATAGCGTTCGCTCACTGGCATGATCAGACCTTCTTCAGACAGGTAAGCATCTGGTGCACCTTCCTGAACCAGGCGGGCCATCGGCCGGCGCAACGATACATTCACAACCAGGTTACCTTTAAAATCATTAAACAGCTGAACTTCTCTGAAGTTGCGGTGCGTTTTCAGGCGCTCTTCAATTTCCCGGAAATTGATTACGGAAAACTGCTGAGCACGTACCTCACCAGGTACTGATTCTACCATTCGCAATACATCTGCTTCATCGATAAAATGATTTTCCCGAACATTCTCTAAGGTGATTACGATATCCTTACACGTATTGTGCTTAAGATTACGGTCGGCGAATGCCACGAGAAACAACACCGAGGCCAGTGCCACCGTAACCTGGATCTCCTTTTTGATGTTGAACTTAATTTTCATGGCGGCCTAAAAAGTGTTGCTTAATTGGTTTTACAAAAGTGTCGATGTCCCCTGCCCCAACTGTAGCGAGAACCTGTGGTGTTAGCGCTCCGAGTTTAGCCATCAGATCTTTTCGGGAACAGCGAATTTTAACCGGAGAAGTAATGGCTTTGAAAATCATATCTGAAGTCACTCCTTCAATGGGCAACTCACGTGCAGGATAGATATCCATCAAAAGAACTTCATCTGCAATACTCAAACTCTGAGCAAACCCTTCGGCGAAATCTCTGGTGCGTGTGTAGAGGTGCGGCTGGAAAATAACCGTTAGTGTTCGGCCAGGATACATGGCCCGCAGCGAGCGAAGGAACGCTTCAATCTCTGCAGGATGATGGGCATAATCGTCGACATAGACCAAATCCTGACTGCGCAGTACAAACTCAAAGCGACGCTTCACACCACGGAATGTTTCGAGCGCTTCGCGAATATCCGACTCCGTCAATCCCATCTTGAATCCTATAACCGATGCAGCAATGGCGTTCTCCATGTTGTGAAACCCGGGGACACCAATAGTTAGATCGCGAATAGCCATATCAGGACCAACCAAATCAAAAGTGAAAAACCCTCCCTCCGGCCGAATGTTCTCGGCATGGTAATCACCTGCATCCGTGCCATACGTAATAACGGTAGTGGTCTGCAAACCTGAAGCCAAATCGCGCACAGATTCATGAATGACCAATACACCACCTGGTGTTATTTGATTGATAAATTCACGGTACGATTTCAGCATAGACTGGTGGTCGCCATAAATATCCAGGTGATCGGCATCGGCTGAAGTAACCACGGCCATCGAAGGGAATAATCTGAGGAAGGAACGATCAAATTCATCAGCCTCTGCAACCATGATTGTGTTTTCCTCAACAGCACCTTCCTGAACGAGGTTCGATTCATAATTGGTAGTGATGCCTCCGAGAAAAGCCACCATATTGATGCCTGATGCTTTCAAAAGATGCGCAATCAATGAGCTGGTTGTAGTCTTACCATGCGTACCGGCTACGGCTACTGTACGGTAATTTTTCGTCAATAAACCAAGTACTTCAGACCGCTTCATGATGGTAAACCCACGATCTTTCAAATATTGCCACTCGGTATGATTGGCGGGAATAGCGGGAGTAAGTACAACCAGGGTACGCTCCGGAGTTAGATATCCCGGCAATAATTCAATACGATCTTCAAAGTGAATTTCAATTCCCTCCTCTATAAGTTCGTGAGTCAAAGGAGTAGGCGTTTTATCGTAACCACTTACGCGCATACCTGCTTCGCGGAACCAGCGTGCCAGAGCACTCATACCAATTCCACCAATGCCCAGGAAATAGATGCTATCGTAACCTTCTAGCTTCACTTTGAAATGGGTTGAATTAGTTTTTCAATTTCATTTACAATGTCTGCGGTTGCATTAGGTCGACCCATAAGTCGAATGTTGGCAGCGAGTTGACGTTGTTTTTCTTCATCAGTCAACAAATTCAAAATGGCTGTAACAAGTTGCTGAGCAGCCTCTTTGTCTCTTACCATCTGCGCAGCACCACGCGCTACCAGCGATAAAGCATTTTTTGTTTGGTGATCTTCGGCCACATTGGGAGAGGGAACCAGGATGACAGGCTTACCGACCACACACAATTCCGAAATCGCCAGTGCACCCGCACGGGATACAACCACATCTCCTGCGGCATAAGCCTCATCCATGGATCGAATAAATTCAATAGCCTTTACCACCGATACTCCACTTTGACGAAGGAGTAACTCCATCTCAGTGTAATTGGTCTTACCAGTCTGCCAGATCACCTGAACATCCTGTTGTGTAAATGTTTTGAGCGCTGAGGCGATACACTGATTTAACGTGCGTGCGCCCAGGCTACCGCCAACAACCAGCACTGTTTTCTTCGATGGATCAAGCCCAAACGACCGAATGGCCTGGTCACGATGGATGGATGCAGAGGTAATGGTACTGCGAATAGGATTACCGGTAAACTTCACTTTCTGTTCCGGGAAATATGCTGACATTCCATCGTAGGCCACACAAATGGTATTCACCCGGTCACCAATTTTACGGTTGGTTAAACCAGCAAATGAATTTTGTTCCTGCACCAGTGTTGGAATACCTTGACGGACTGCCGCCAACATTACCGGACCACTGGCGTATCCACCTGTTCCAATCACAGCATGAGGACGGAATTTTTTTAACAGATCTGCTGCTTTGAAATAGCTCACCAACAACTTCACCGGGAAGAGTAAATTGGAGATTGTCAGACTGCGCTGCAATCCACTAATCCACAAACCAATAATTTTATACCCAGCCTCCGGCACGCGACTCATTTCCATGCGACCTTTAGCGCCTACAAATAAAATCTCCGACGAAGGGTAGCGATGACGGAATTCATTCGCAATGGCCAATGCCGGGAAGATATGTCCACCTGTCCCGCCTCCTGAAATAACCAGACGATATGTAGGTATGGTCTGCATCAGGCGGCTTTTGATTGAACAGGTTTTATCGTATTAACAGAACCCTCCGGAACACTCTCATGAGAAGGATCGGACCAGCTCTTATCGCGTTCACCTCGGCTCACACTCAATATGATTCCCGCAGCAAGTCCGTTAAAGATCATCGCCGTACCACCCCAGCTCAGGAATGGTAGTGGCTGACCGGTGATCGGACCAAGTTGAACTACGACACCCATATTGACCATGGCCTGACAAACCAGGTCAAAACTTAATCCAGCGGATAACAATCCACCGAATGCTCTGTCGCTGTTATAGGCCGCCTTCATTCCACGGTGCAGGAAGATCAGGTAAAGTAGCAGGACACTGAATCCTCCGACCATACCATACTCTTCAATCACGATGGCGTAGATAAAATCAGAGTACGGGTGTGGAAGGATATTGCGCTGATCGCTGTTTCCAGGTCCCTTACCCGTAAGACCACCAGAAGCTACCGCAATCAGTCCATGCTTAGCCTGAAAACCTGGTTCTGCCTCGCCTTTCACAACAGCCACAAATTCTTTTACCCGGTTTACAGCTGTTGTTCCGCGGTCACCCAAATAA
>JBMSPY010000104.1:0-7428 GCA_049423005.1 Cyclobacteriaceae bacterium | reverse complement strand
ACCTCCGAGATCTCTGTGTTAGATTTTTAAACACAGAGAACACTGAGAAATACACACAGAGTTACACTGAGAATTATATTTTCAATCAATCCAAATGAATTCAACTCTGTGAGCTCATCATCCATCAGAGAAAACCTAAATAAAACAGGAAATTGTCCAAAAACTAACTCCGAGATCTCTGTGTTAAATTTTTTATACTCAGAGCGCACCGAGTAGTACACACAGAGTTGCACTGAGACTAATCTCTATTTTTTTAAATTTTAAAAACATACAGACAACCCACATTCTCTATTTTAATTGGGTAATAAAAATTCCAGTCGCTGACCACCAAGACCATCAGTGATTTTACCTGAATCGTAAACCACCTCACCGGATACAATAGTCTGATCTACCTTGGAACGGAACTGGTTTCCCTCAAATGGAGACCAGCCGCATTTAGCCAAAATATTTTCCTTTGAGACAGTCCAGGGTGAATTCATATCCACTAAAACCAGATCTGCCCAGTAGCCTTCGCGGATAAAACCCCTGTCTTTAATTCGAAACAAAATGGCCGGATGATGCGCCATCTTCTGAACAATTTTCTCTATCGAAATTTTTCCCTGATGATAAAATTCAAGCATGGCCACCAACGAATGCTGTATCAGCGGACCTCCGGAAGGAGCCTCAAAAAAAGGTTTTGCTTTTTCTTCCATGGTATGAGGCGCATGAGCGGTAGCAATCACATCAATCCGATCCTCCATCAGTGCCTTAAAAATTCCCTCGCGATCTGCAGCCGATTTCACAGCCGGATTCCATTTGATCAGATTGCCCAGTCGGGCATAGTCTGCATCAGAAAACCATAAATGATGGACACAGGCTTCGGCCGTTATTTTTTTCTTCTCCAGTGGGAGATCATTGGAAAAGAGGTGGGTTTCTTTTTCAGTGGATATGTGCAGGACATGTAGTCGAGTACCATGCTTTTTGGCTAGCTCAACAGCCATCGATGAAGAAAGGTAGCAGGCCTCCTCATTACGGATGACCGGGTGAAGATCAGCTGTTGCTCTTTCACCGTATTGTTCTTTAAAAGCCTGCGTTCGCTGTCGCACCAGAGGCTCGTACTCACAATGTGTGGCAATCAGACCCTGAAAAGTAGAAAATATTTTTTCCAGCGTTTCCGGTTGATCCACCAACAGATTTCCGGTTGAGGAGCCCATGAATATTTTGAGTCCGCAGACACGCGACAGATCCGTCCTCATGACCTCCTCGTAATTGTCATTAGACGTACCCATGTAAAAGGAAAAATTAGCTGCCGAGGTTTTTGAGGCTATCGCATATTTCTCCTCCAATAACTGATGCGTAAAAACAGGAGGAGCCGTATTAGGCATTTCCATAAAGGAAGTCACTCCTCCTGCTACAGCCGCTCTGGATTCTGTGAAGATTGTTCCCTTATGCGTTAGCCCTGGTTCCCGGAAATGTACCTGATCATCAATGACGCCCGGCATCAAATGTTTACCAGCCGCATCGATCTCTTTGGAAACAGGCGCGTTACCCGTATTTCCAATTCGTTCAATTCGGCCATTTCGGATCAGGACGTCACCTTCACTGACCTTGCCCTCGTTTACTATCTTCGCGTTTACAATTCGGATACTCATAACAGCAAAGATAAACCAGGTGGAAGGCATTAGCGACGAATGGGAAGGTCTAAAACTCAATAAGCAACTCCTCATGGGCGTTGCCGGATGTGGCTTTGCGCAGCCAACAGAGATTCAACGACGTTGCATTCCGGCCATTATAGGAGGACAACAGGTTATTGGAATCGCACAAACTGGTACCGGAAAAACAGCTGCTTACCTGATACCCGTCCTATTAAAACTCCGATTCAGGCAGCTCGATATTCCCAGGGCAGTGGTGTTGGCGCCAACAAAAGAGCTAGTCATTCAAATTGCACAGCACGCTAAAGCCCTGGCCGCACATACCGATCTTCGAATCTGCCCGCTCTATGGAGGAATTGGTCCAAAAGCGCAAATGGAAGAATTGGCTCAGGGAATTGATTTGATTGTGTCCACTCCGGGGAGATTCATGGAGCTCTATTTAAAAGAAGGTATCCCTACAAAATCCATCCATACCCTGGTCATTGACGAGGCCGACCGTATGATGGATTTGAATTTCATGCCGCAGCTCAGAAAGATTCTCGAGGTTATTCCAACAAAAAGACAAAATCTGTTATTCAGTGCTACTTTTTCACCGCGTGTAGATAAGATGGCTCAAGAGTTCCTGGACTTCCCTTTAAAAATTGAAGTCACACCTCAAGCCACGGCGGCTAAAATGGTTAAGCAGCATCAAATTGCTGTACCTAATTTCAGAACTAAGATTAATTTATTGTCACACTGGCTATCGGAGGATACCTGGAGTCGGGTTATCGTTTTTACGCGTACCCGTGAAGCGGCTGACAACATTGCAAAATATCTGGAACGAACGGGCATGGGTCCTATACGGGCTATTCATGCCAACAAGGGACAAAATTCCCGAATCAATGCCGTCCGTGAATTTGCCGATGGAAGTGTACGAATTCTGGTAGCTACCGATGTTGCTTCCCGTGGAATTGATATTGAAAAAGTAACACAGGTGATCAACTTTGATGTACCGGTCGTTTACGACGATTACATCCACCGCATTGGACGCACCGGCAGAGCCTTCAATACGGGTGAATCCTACACCATGGTGTCACCGGCGGATGAATACCACATGGGAAAAATTGAAAGTCTGATCAAAGAAAAAGTAGGTCGCATTAAAATTCCATCCGGGGTAACCATTGAAAACACCTCTTTTGAAGAGTCTCAGGAGATGGCCCGGGCTATCGATCTGCAGCGCCGGAAAGAAAATCCGGAATACCAGGGGGCCTTCCACGAACGGAAAAAGAAAGGGTGACTATATTAGAGGGCTGAAATCAATAAAAGCACTCTAATACCCGTACACCATGAACCAGGCACGCCTCAAAAGCATTCATCTTTTTGTTTTTCTGATTTGCTCCTTGATCTTTTCTACCGGAGCACTGGCACAAATGAAATTGCTGCCGGAAGATTTTCTCACTAAAGATTTTCACGCTGAGCGCAGACAAAAATTCAGAGAAAAAATGCCTGCCAATTCAGTGGCTGTATTTTTTGCCAATCCCATTCGTAACCGGGCCAATGATGTAGACTACACGTATCATCAGGATCCTGACTTTTTTTATCTGACCGGCTACCGTGAACCGAATGCTGTGTTGCTCATTTACAAAGACAAGCAACAAATGAATGGGGCAACCTACGATGAAATCGTATTTGTTCAATCCAAAAATGAGCGCGCCGAGCAATGGACCGGTCGTCGACTTGGCCCTGCAGGTGTTGCCGAATCTTTAGGAATCAAAATGGCGTTCAACGGAGGAGAATTCAAACGCTACCCTGTTGATTTTTCAAAGTTCAGTGAAGTATTATTCCATGATTTTGAAAATGATGTGCGTAACGAAGCCGACTCGGCAGACCTCTACGATCTGATCGTTCAGTTCAAATCCAAAGCCGGGTATCCGGAAAAAAATAAACTTTTGATTGGTGCCGAAAAGCCTGCCAATAACCTGAATGTTAAAAATCTTGAAAACCTCATGAAGGATCTTCGCGGCGTAAAGACCGCAGAAGAACTGGAACTGATTCGTATGGCCGTAAGCATTTCATGCGCGGGACAAGTTGAAGTTATGAAAGCCATAAAACCCGGAATGTCGGAGCGTGAAATTCAGGGTATCCATGAATTCGTTTTCAAAAAATACAAGGCCGAAGATCTTGGCTATCCGTCAATTGTCGGAGCAGGTCATAACGGCTGTATTCTTCACTATACCGAAAACTATGTGCCGCAGATCGACAACAAGGATTTGATTCTTATGGACCTTGGAGCCGAGTACCGCGGCTATACCGCTGATATCACCCGCACCATTCCGATCAACGGAAAGTTCACCAACGAACAAAAAATAATCTATGAGCTGGTGCTCGAGGCTCAGGAAGCAGCTATGGCTATTTGCAAACCAGGGACACCTTTCCCGGATCTTTTAAAAGCCACTCAAAAAGTTATCGCCCGTGGACTGAAAGAACAGGGCATCATCAAAAATGATAACGAGATTCGTAAATACTATCCACACGGCTGTTGCCACCATATCGGATTGGATGTACATGACCGTGGTAATTATGAGAAACTGGAAGAGAATATGACCATCACGATTGAGCCAGGAATCTATATTCCGCTCAACGCCGATGTTGACCCGAAATGGAAAGGAATTGCGGTTCGCATTGAAGATGACTATTTGATCACCAAGAATGGCCATGAACATCTCTCCAAGAGTGCACCGCGTACCGTTAAGGAAATCGAGGAGATGATGACGCGACCAAGCGCTCTTGACGATTTCATTCTTCCAGAGATCAAAAAGAAAAAGTAATCAGCAGTTTTTTTTCGGGATCAACCATGATCATCAGAGCGTTCTTTGGCCTCACTCTTTTCATACTAGCTTCGCTGGTCTTGATTACCTGTACGCCAATTAATAATACAACTGATGAACTAGAGGCATTTTTTAAGAAGGAATTTCCTGAGTCAATGCCCGGTGGGGCCGTCCTGGTAAAAATTGGCGATTCAATTGTTTTTTCAGGCGCTTACGGTCTGGCTGATCTCGAACAGAAAACACCTGTTACCACTAAAACACTTTTTAATCTGGGATCGGTAAGTAAGACTTTTGTCGGCAATGCCATTCTACTCTTACGCGATCGAGGAAAGCTTTCGCTGAACGATAGTCTGATTAAATACTTTCCGGAATTCAGCAATCAAGAGATTGGCAGAAAAGTAAAGATCCTCCACTTGCTGACGCACACTTCAGGTCTACCGGATATCCGATTCCCTTATGAGGACAGTGTATTTTTCCTCACCGCAAAAGATGCGGAAAATTGGGCTCCTATTCTGAAAACCGAGAAGTTAAACTTTGAGCCTGGAACTAAATTCGAATACTCCAATCCTGCCTTCAATGCGTTGGCCCTGATTATCGAACAGGTTAGTGGTCAGCCCTGGCAAGAATTTATTGAAAAAGAAATATTAGTGCCGGCCCATATGCCTACCAGCACCATCACAAACGGAGCACATCCGGAATCAGGCGTAGCCCATGGCTATATTTTTTCGCGAGGGGAATGGCTGGAGAAAGATTATATGGAGGAACCAACTTTTGCAGCGTCCGGCAATGGAGGCGTTTGGAGCTCGGTAGAAGAGCTTTCAGCCTATGAAGCATCTCTCCGAAAAGGCGCTTTTCTAAACCTGGAAACAATTCAGAAATCCATGGAAGTGAAAACATTTGAAAACTGGTCTGATGCTGAACCTGAAAAAATTGGGTGGTCGTGGTTCATTGGCAAAACAGCCTCAGGTAACAAAACAATTGGTCATACCGGAAGCCAGGGTGGATTCCGTGCCAACTTCGTAATGATCCCGGAGCGCAATTGGTTTATCGTGATGATTTCGTCCTCCCCAAAACCGCTTGAAAACTATACCGAAAAAGTAATCGAGTGGTTGGAGAAGCAGCCCTGACCGTCTTCCCTGAATTTTCTGCAATTTTGCCGCTACGCCATTCCCATTAAGATGATTCGTTCCGCTGACTGTTTCCGGATTTTTGAACAAAGTGTAGCCGATTACCACCGGATAAACGACGTGGATCAGCCATTCCACAATCCATATAAGGAAGAAAGCTTTGAAGCCTTATGCTACTTAAAAAACTGGATCGATACCGTTCAATGGCATTTGGAGGATATCGTGCGCGATCCACAAATCGACCCGGTAAAAGGACTTGAACTCAAACGCAGGATTGATCGCTCCAACCAACATCGTACCGATGTAGTTGAACAAATGGACGATCGCATCATCAGTCATTTTATGGCCATTACTCCAAAACCAGAAGCGAGACTGAACAGCGAAACCCCAGCCTGGTTACTTGACCGAATGAGCATCCTGATTCTTAAGATCTGGCACATGCACGAACAAACACTCCGGACGGATGTTGATACTGATCACATTGTAAAATGCACGCAAAAACTAGCCACACTGGAAGAGCAAAAATCAGATATGGCCGGATGCTTTGATGAGTTGTTGGAAGATGTAGGGAAAGGTACACGACGAATAAAAGTGTACCGCCAGATGAAGATGTATAACGATACAAGTCTGAATCCAATCCTTTACAAAACCAAATCCTGATTTGTGGGGCAACGGAGGCATGTAATTGTTCTTCGCTTCTCTGCTTTAGGAGATGTAGCGTTACTCGCGCCAGTTCTTCGGTCAGCCGTTGAACACAACCCGGAGGTAGACATCACGCTGGTCACCCGACCAAAATTTACAGAGCTTTTTAAAAGTCAGTCCTCACTTAAAACCTTCGGTGCAGATGTCAGCAATGAATTTGCAGGATTATTTGGTTTGTGGAGGTTATTCCGAACTATTCAGGCACTTCATCCAGATGTGGTTATCGATGCACACGACCATTTACGGACTAAAATTCTGCGCTTTTTCTTTTTCTGGACTAACGTGCGGGTTGTTGTTTTCGACAAAGGAAGGCGAGAGAAAAAATCAATTATTCAACAGAAAGACAAAACCAAAGTCCCACCCCTTCGCCACACAACCGAAAGATACCGTGAAGCATTTGTGCGTGCAGGACTTAGTGTACCATCGATAAGCCTTCCTCCATTAAAAAAGCTTTCTTCGGAATCTAGTGTTGAATCCGCACTTCGAAGTATTTCGAATAAGCGATGGATTGGGGTAGCCCCATTTGCGGCACATTTTACCAAGCGATGGCCCCTGGAAAGATTTGAGGAGGTTATTCAGGAATTAAAAACTGAGTCGGAAGTGATGTTCTTACTGTTTGGGGGCGGAAAAAAAGAAAAAGAACTACTCGACCGCATCAGTTCTCGTCATACAAACAGCGTGAACCTTACCGGAATCTTTTCTTTGAATGAGGAGTTGAGCGTAATCAGCAAACTGGAAGTAATGGTTTGTGTCGATTCCGCCAATATGCATCTGGCTGCACTTTCCGGCGTACCCATTATTTCGATTTGGGGCGGAACCCATGTGATGACTGGCTTCGGACCATTCCCAAATCCTGACCACCATATCGTGGAAATTCCAACAGAGCAGTTGTCCTGCAGACCGTGCTCGGTGTACGGATTGGAACGTTGCCCGCGCAGGGATCATGCCTGCATGCAAGAAATAGATTCAGAACGCGTAATCAGTGCTGTTCGAGAGGTACTGAATAAAAATTCAGTTAAGAGCTAATTCTTACTTCAAGGTTTCCAGCGCATTTTTGATGCGCGCAAGAGCCTCGCGAAGATCTTTTTCTGATGCCGCATAGGATAAACGCACACATTTATCTTCTCCAAAAGCTCCACCAGGAACTAAAGAAACGTGAGC
>JBMSPY010000103.1:0-7465 GCA_049423005.1 Cyclobacteriaceae bacterium | reverse complement strand
TTGATCTTTTGGAGCGTATGGAGCCGGCGGTAGCAACTGTCGAGGATATCTTCACTAATTTTACACAGAGTGAAGTCAATCGTTTTAATGAAATGCTGGATCGCCTACGTAACGACTAGGTTTTAGTCCCTTTTACGGTCCTTTTCCAAGCTTTACATTTTTCGCTAATAAGAGCCCCGGAAACGCTTTTTCTCATCCCTTTGTAAGGCGTCTTTTTCCTAAATTCGCATCCAAAATCAAACATTATGGTATTTGATCTGGATATGATAAAAAAGCTTTATGCTGCCATGCCGGCACGTATTGCAAAAGCAAGAAAAGTAATAGGTAAACCACTTACCCTTACCGAAAAGATCCTCTACTCCCACTTACACAATGACCAAAAACTAGAAGCTTTTGGTCGAGGTAAATCCTATGTAGAGTTTGCACCCGACCGGGTAGCCATGCAGGATGCTACAGCCCAGATGGCATTACTACAGTTCATGTCCGCAGGAAGGCCAAAGGTAGCAGTTCCTTCATCTGTCCATTGCGATCACCTGATTGTCGCAAAAACCGGAGCCAAAGATGACTTAACTGTTGCCAATAAAGAGAGCAAGGAAGTTTTTGATTTTCTTTCTTCTGTTTCTAATAAATATGGAATTGGTTTCTGGAAACCTGGTGCGGGTATTATCCATCAGGTTGTTCTTGAGAATTACGCTTTTCCCGGAGGCATGATGATTGGTACAGACTCGCATACCGTGAATGCCGGAGGCTTGGGAATGATTGCCATTGGCGTTGGTGGCGCTGACGCTGTGGACGTAATGTCCGGAATGGCTTGGGAACTGAAGTTTCCAAAGCTTATTGGTGTAAAACTTACCGGAAAATTAAATGGATGGACGGCACCAAAAGATGTAATTCTGAAAGTTGCGGGAATCCTTACCGTTAAAGGTGGCACAGGTTGCATTGTTGAGTATTTCGGAGAAGGCGTTACCAGCATGAGC
The DNA here is from genome assembly GCA_049423005.1 of Cyclobacteriaceae bacterium. GTDB lineage: Bacteria > Bacteroidota > Bacteroidia > Cytophagales > Cyclobacteriaceae > ELB16-189. The sequence continues at coordinate 6,488 of JBMSPY010000103.1, read as the reverse complement.
TGTACAGGCAAAGGAACCATTGCTAATATGGGCGCAGAAATTGGAGCAACAACTTCCACATTTGGATACGACGAGTCGATGGAACGGTACCTGAAAGCCACTGGTCGTGCCGAGGTTGCTAAGCTTGCCAATAAAGTCAAGCAGCATTTAACTGCAGATCCAGAAGTCTATGCTAATCCTGAAAAATATTTTGACCAGGTAATTGAAATCAACCTATCCAAACTGGAGCCACATTTGAATGGACCGTTTACTCCGGATTTAGCAACTCCAATCTCGAAACTTAAGGAAACAGCCTTGGCGAATGGATGGCCATTAAAGGTTGAGGTGGGTTTGATTGGATCCTGCACCAACTCTTCTTATGAAGACATCTCCCGTGCAGCGAGTTTGGCCAAGCAGGTTGCCGCAAAGGGACTAAAAACCAAGGCTGAATTTACCATTACTCCAGGTTCGGAGCAGGTGCGCTATACCATCGAACGCGATGGATTCATTGATACCTTCAACAAAATTGGAGCAAAAGTATTTGCCAATGCCTGTGGACCATGTATTGGCATGTGGAACCGCATGGGTGCCGAAAAACAAGAGAAAAATACCATCGTGCATTCGTTCAACAGAAATTTTCAATCTCGAAACGACGGAAATCCAAACACGTACGCCTTCGTAGGATCACCAGAGTTGGTGACGGCATTGGCCATCGCGGGCGATCTTGGATTTAATCCCCTGACCGATACTCTGGTTAATGAGCGCGGTGAAAAAGTAAAGTTAGATCCGCCAACTGGAGAGGAGCTGCCAAAGAAAGGATTTGCCGTTAAAGACGCAGGATTTCAGGCTCCGGCCAAAGATGGAAGTAGGATTAAAGTTTCAGTTAGTCCCAAATCGGATCGATTGCAACTACTTGAACCATTCAAACCTTGGGAAGGTACTGATCTGAAAGGACTACGCCTACTTATCAAGGCTAAAGGAAAGTGCACTACCGACCATATATCCATGGCTGGTAAATGGCTGAAGTACCGCGGTCACCTGGATAACATTTCTAATAACCTGTTGATTGGTGCTACCAATTTCTTCAATGAAAAAATCAACAGCGTGAAGAACGTGATTACCAATCAGTACGATGAGGTTCCTAAAGTGCAGCGTCATTACAAATCAAAGGGTCTTGGATCCATTGTAGTGGGTGATGAAAATTATGGAGAAGGTTCGTCCCGCGAGCATGCAGCTATGGAACCACGACACCTGGGTGTTCGTGCCATTTTAGTTAAATCTTTTGCCCGCATCCACGAGACTAATCTTAAGAAGCAGGGCATGCTGGCATTAACCTTTGCCAACAAAGAGGATTACAACAAGATCAAAGAAGATGATGTTATCGATTTGGTCGGATTAACAACTTTTGCTCCAGATAAACCCCTTAAGCTTGTCCTGAACCATAGCGATGGAACGAAAGACGAGATTGTGGTGAATCACAGTTACAATCAGAACCAAATTGGATGGTTTAGAGCTGGATCAGCGCTGAACCTTATGGCAGCTAAGTTCACCAAGAAACCGGCGGCCGGCAAAAAGACTAAGACAAAAAAGGTCAAGAAAAAAGCCATAACAAAAAGTGCAGGAAAAACATCCAAGGTTAAAAAAGCTGTAAAAAAATCAGCACGACCTGTAAAAGTTAAGGCTGTTAAAAAGAAAGCAGCCAAAAAGAAAAAGTAATGTAATGCATCTGTTTTAAAAGGGTCCTTCGGGACCCTTTTTATTTTTTAAATATCACAACCTTTAAATAAGGTCGTAATTTTTTTATGGCAGAAGGGCCTATTCCATGCCATGTCAGAACATCTGCATCGCTATAATTTTTCAACTGAGAAATACGATTCACCTTATGATCAACTAAAGCACGAAGTGCGGGATTGGCCAGGCGGAGAGAAAGAAGCTCATGATCCATTTCCTGAATGGATTGCTCATATTGTTTCTGAATGCGCGTGTTATTATATAGCCGACAGGCTTTCATGATGGCCTAAAATAAGAACGGGATAATTCCCGAAGAAATCATCCCGTTTCGTAGCGAGGACGGGAGTTGAACCCGTCACCTCAGGGTTATGAATCCTGCGCTCTAACCAACTGAGCTACCTCGCCATTTTTCAGGCCGCAAACATACAAAAGGAATATGATTTTAATACAGGAAATAGGCCTAATTTGAAGGATTAGGGGTATAACAGACCACCAAGGACCCCCTGGTCTATACCCCTATGAAAAGAATCATAGGCTTACCCGGATGGATTTTCATTTGAAAAGGCCCGTGATTTCTTTACATTGAAAAAAAACGTTCCGGCCCGGGATATACTATGGGAAAAAAACAACTTTTCACTGCTGATTACGAAATGCATGCTTCCGCAAAGTTGCTGTTTCCGTATATTCAAACAGCCTCAGGACTTTCGCAGTGGTTTGCCAAAAATGTAAACATCAATCCTGAAAAAGAATTCATATTCATCTGGGAGCAAGAACAAAAAAAAGCCCGACTTACTTCCTCCCGACTGAATCACCATGTGAAATTTGAGTTTTTAGGAGAAGACGGAGCGGAGCAAGGTGATCCCTCCTATTTTGAAATTAGATTGGATACAGATGATCTAACCCAACTGACCTACTTCCGGGTTGCAGACTACTCCGATTTCGACGACATGGAGGAACTCAGAGAGATTTGGGATGAGTTAATCGAGCAACTAAAGTCAGTAGTTGGCGGTTGAGTTGTTCATAAATTAAGCCAGTAGGTAAATTTCAAAACTACGGCCCTTACACGGGGTGCAAAATTCTGATCCGGCTGATCGAAAGAGTAATAATAGTTATCGGTATACACTAGGAATAGATCAGATACCGGACGAAAGCGCCATTGAAATCGGGTGTTGATATTCAAATTGGTGTACTGACTGTTGTACTGGATAAATGTGGTAAAAAATACATTTCGGGAAAGCGTAAGATCAAAACGTGGACCAATAAGCAGAATGGTGGTATTGGCGTAAGGGGATGGAAGCTTAATTCGGTTTATGCTGGTATTAAGACTAAATACTCCATAAGGCTGCCACCGATAATTCAGTGTACCCCTTAAGCCTCGGATGCTTCCATTGAAGTAGGAACCAGAAACAGCACTCATTTCAGCAGTCAGCAACCGCCGGGGGTCTGTTACCAGATTCATTGTAAACACTCCATAACGGTAGTCGGTACCAGCAGCAAGTTTAGGAATAGCAAGAGCGGTTGGAGAATTTGCGGGATCAAAATCACGAAAGAGATAAATATAGGTCTCTTTAAAACCTGCACTTATTTGCGCCTGACTTTGGAAACGAATGCCATAGGAAATACTGTGTTCGTAATCGGTTAGCCCATAAACATCATCCCAGATATAAGCCAGGTCAAAAATAGGTCCGTGAGCATTAATCACTTTAGACTGCGGATAGAATGAAAAATTACCAGAAGGAGAAATACGGTTAAAACCATTTCGCGGAGTGTAACCGACAGCAGGATCATATCCCTTTCCGATGCGCTGATGATACCAGTTGATGTTGGTCCGCTGGGTAGAATAAACCAAACTGTAACCGCTTGAGAACTGTCCTTCTGATTTTTCCTGGGTAATTAATTTATGGTAAAAAGCATTTCCTGTCCAACGATTGCCACGATATCGGAAATTATAATCCAAGCCAGCCACGCGGTTATAATTAAATCCAGTGAATTTAAACTGATCCTTTCCATCACGGAACTCCTGTCGGTTGACAAATATCCCGCGGAGGTTTGAGTTGCTTCCCAAGCGGCGCTGAACAGTGGTAACAGTGTAGTTGTAAGATGGAATGGCACTTTCCTTTACTTCACCGGTCTGCATATTCAGAAAACCAATGCGGTAGTGCTTGTTGATATTTCCGCTTAATCGGGCACCATATAAAATTCTGTTTTGAACATTCTGCCCTGTTTTAGCATCCCTCGAAACTCCAATTCGGCGGGAAAAAAATGGCCTGGTGTAGATATGACCAAAGGAAGAAAACAAATCAGCATTTTCAAGGAAAAACTGCCTGCGCTCTGGGAAAAATATTTCGAATCGCTCCAGATTGGTTACTTGTTGATCGACTTCTACTTGAGAAAAATCCGGGTTAAACGTTAAATCAAGATTAAGGGATGGCGTTACAGCCACCTTCGCATCACCACCGGTAGAAAATTCAGGCTCAAAAGGCTTTTCAGCAATAAAATCCCGTGAGCCTTTAGCAGCAGAATAAGGAATCAGCGAAATATTTGAGCCCGGATCTCCAGTTGGTTGATCCCAGATCATTTCCCCATGATAATGCAGATTTCCTGGCTCGAAATTTCGGGGAGTAAAAGGCCAAATGGCCCGCTCATTTTCTTTGCTGTCCTGTCGGTAAAATTTAACGTTCCATTTCTCCTGACCCGATTTAAATCGAAGTGTCTTAAATGGTATTGCAAATTCCGCTACCCAGCTTTGCTCATTGATTTTCGTTGAACTATACCATTTATTATCACACGATAAATCCATATCCTCACGATTAACCCAGCCATTTGAAATCAATCCTTCGCGTTGAACACCGGCCGGACTCAGGCCAAAAAAGAAAGCGTTGGTGACATCCTGAAACGTATCAAAAATGACCGAGACACCATCCAGACCAGGTCCTCGAAAATCCCGACGCAACGAAGAAACCACATACCTCCCCTTACGGTTATCATAGGAAACTGCAGACACATAAATAAATTCCTCATCATAGGTAACCCGAAATTCAGTTTTCAGCACAGACCGGGATGTGTCGTAGGGAAACTGCTGGATCAATTCACTGGTTACTTCAGCCTGCTTCCAGGATTCCTCATCCAGCAGACCATCTAAACGAATTGGATCAACAGCACGACGGACTGTGAACGAAGGAATCTCCTGACCAAAGGACGAAAAGCATAATGCTGCAGAAACCAATCCGAACAAGATCCTCTTTAAGTACATGCAGCAAGGTAAAGATTGTTCAACAGGCTCGAAACCAAAAAATGACCAGCGGTTCAGTTTCGTCTAAACTTATCCTCCCACCGTGAGGCCTCCCGCATGCGGTCCAGTCGACCACTATCGATGAGCTCTTGCAAACGAGGATGAACAGCTCCCTGAGACGTAAAATGATACTGCCCACAATCTTCACACCTGTAAACCGTAACAGGACCATCTCCGGGCCGGAAAGGCATTCTGGACCAAACGTCAAGTAAGGCATTGACTGCGAGTTCTTCGTTGGGAAAAAGCACTTTTCCGGATGAACAAGAGGATGGCATGGGCTGTTAACAGTAAGCGCAAATATCCAATTCATGGCTCAAACCAGAAAAAAACAACCATCCAAAAAAAGCAGTCACCATTTCGAGCCGCGAGACACCTCTTAAGTTGCTTAGCGATGCAAATAATCTTAACATCGTGACATGAGATTAAACCTCCTTTCCACAGCAATCCTTACCTTCTACCTTATGAATGCAGAGGCACAACGAATCCATAGGCCAGAATTTAACTCAAGCGTTTTTATAGGCATATCCAAAGAATCCGGAATAGGCTCCTATTCTATTAGAAACCAAACCTACGAGTTGTCTGTTACAGGCCAGAAAAATGAAAAGTACCATGGTGTGTTGATGCCCACTTCCGTTACAGGAGATTTTATCCTTAGTGGGAGCATAGAGCCTACAACAAATGGAAATGCTGGGTTAGCTGTTTTAGACCAAAATGGTGCTTTGAAAATTTCAGGCCTCCGCAATGCAGATGGAACCGTTATCTATTTTGATCACTCCAATCAAAAGGTTACTCGTGGAACCAAATCCAACTTCGAAATAGTGTACCTGGAACGTAATGGGGATCGTTTTATTCTAAAAGCATCAGGCAAGCACGAACCATTACAAACCATTGGAGAATGGTTCTTACAAGATTTTCCAAAGACCTGTTCCGTAGGTTTATGGTTGGAGGCCTCCGTCGATGATGCCAAATCCACTTTCACTAATGTGCGACTAGATCAACCCGTACCTTACGATTACAATGGAGAGGAGTCCGGACATTTGGGTAGCCGATTGGAAGTAATGGATATAAGTACCGGTGAACGGACAATCATTTTCGAATCCGACGAACGCTTTGAGGCACCAAATTTTATGCCTGATGGAAAAAATCTGCTGTTCAACTGGAATGGCCTGTTGTACACCATTGGAATAAACGGTGGTGAACCAAAACTCTTTTCAACAGGTTTTGCAAACAGGAATAACAACGATCATGGCATCTCTTTCGACGGAAAATTATTGGCTCTGAGCCATCACCGCGATGGACTTCCGGGAGGAGGTTCGACTGTGTATGTTATGCCACTGACAGGCGGCGAACCAAAGTTGGTGACTGAATTGACACCCTCCTACTGGCACGGATGGAATCCGAATAATCGGGAAGTTGTTTACGTGGCCCAGCGTAAAGGAAGCTCCCGTAACCAACTCTATAAAAAAGATATTAACGGCGGTCCAGA